>CBDTWQ010000216.1:0-4148 GCA_965364115.1 uncultured Gammaproteobacteria bacterium
GGATAGCCGAAAAGGAACTCGACACCTTCGTCTTTTAGGAACTGTATGATTATTTCGGAACCCGATAACTCCACATTCACCTCTTATATGCCGATTCGCTGATAGCGAGGTGGCATTTGTTCACACCAAACCCAAAATCTTATTATGGTTAATAATCAATTGCACTACCGATGGTTTCGATTTGGTCAAGAAAATGGAAAAAAAACGATGATTTGTGATGTTATTGGCAGAAAAAGCGAATATTTCAAATTAAAAGTTGGCTTAGGTGCCAAACGGAGATGATTTCTGATTAGCCTTTCTTCAAAGTAAAAACGAATTTTCCGCCTTCTTCGCCGGAGAACAGTAAATAATTGCCGGTCTGTTTGGCATAAGCATCGAAGTCTTTGACCGACCCCTGGTCGGTTGAGATCACGCGCAAGATTTGACCACTGGTTAATTCCCCCAGAGCCTTCTTGGCACGTAAAATTGGCAGAGGGCAATTGAGGCCAGAGGCGTCCAATTCACGGTCGAAGTCAGCCATAGTGTTTCCAAGGATTGGCGATTTGATAGTTGGCTTTATAGGCTAGCCCGAGATAAATCGCAAGACAGCATTTGTTGGCTTTGAACCATCGTTCAGCGCTGAAACGCTGATTTGCTGCACTTGCAGCATCTGTTTATCGAACAATTATGCTAAGGTCGGGTCGTTACTAGACTAAACTAGTCTTCATTCCGATCGAGCTTAGCCCCATGTTGTTAGTTCTGCCATCTTGCCGTTTTTCTGAACCTTTGATCGGTTTGAAGCAATTGTTGATTGGCTTAACTTTTTTGGTTGGCACAGCGTCCGCGAATTCTGAATTGCCCAGCCTTGGCGAAGCTTCCCTGATCAATGTCGAACGTGAAACTCGGCTCGGTCAGTCAGTCTACGATCGGCTGCTGGAAAATGGCCTTATCGAAACCAATCCGTTGCTCGATCGCTATCTGAATGATCTCGGCTTTCGTTTGCTGGCGGGTGTCGATAGTCGGGTTCGTGCATACAAATTCTTCATAGTTCGCGATGACAGTCTAAACGCGTTCGCAGTGCCTGGCGGTTTCATCGGAATCAATCGCGGTTTGATCAAGCAAACCTCCACCCAGCATCAATTAGCCTCAGTGATCGCGCATGAAATTGCGCATGTGCGCTTGAGACATGGTTTAAATATGATGGAAAAAGGGCGCGAAGTGAGCAATGCGGCGATGTGGGCCACAATTGCAGGGCTCTTACTCGGTGGTGTCAACTCTGATGTTGGCGCAGCCCTTGCGATTGGCAGCGTGGCAGGTGGCCAGCAGGCGATGGTTAATTTTACTCGAGAAAACGAGTATGAAGCGGATCGGCTCGGGATCGAATTAATGAAAAATGCACAGTTTGATCCGAATGGTGCAGTCGAATTTTTCAAGATTATTGCTAGCCTTTCGAATAGTTCAGAACTCGGTGAGATTGAATATTTGCGTACTCATCCGGTTGGCGAAAATCGAATAGCAGAGGCCGCCGCTCGCGCTGAGGGCAGCCGATCAAATGGTCAGCAAGTGGATGATTACCGGTTGTTCAAGGATTATCTCGAATATGTTGCGAGCGATCATCTTCAAAGCCAAGGGAGTCCTTATATGCTGGCGCTAGCATCCATTCGAAACGGCGAATTTGAGGTCGCTCGCGATAAGCTCGATAAGCTACTCAAGGATGATCCGGAAAATATATGGTATGGGCTCTCGCAGGCCGAGAACTTTGAGAATCTTGATCGTCTAAACGACGCCGAGCAACTGTATCGCCGCTTGTTTGATATTTTCCCAGGTGATTACGTGTTGTCGTTACGGTTGTCAAAACTGTACCAGAAAAGTGGCCGGCTGCAGGAAGCGCTTCAAATTACACGCGACTTGGAAAATCGATTCCCGCGTAACCGGCAGGTCTATTTTGAACTTTCGGTTATTTATGACGCATTGGAAAAGCCAGCGCTGCGACTGCTGGCGCAAGCAGAATTTCATCGACTATTTGGAAATCCTGCTCAGGCGGTCAAGCTCTATGATGAGCTGTTGTTGCTAGCCGATGTCGATATAGCGACCGAATCAGAAGCGCGAGAAAAACGCTTGCAGTTGCTGCCAAAATAGTTGGGAATCGTAGTCAAGATTTATAGTCGTTTTTTTTTGTGGGTCTCAGGCCTCGCTTCAGATAGGTCTAAAAAGAAAACTCAAGATTGAAAGTAGGCTCAAGAATGTCAGGCCACAGCCGATCTTTAGTCACTATGAACAGAAGAATTTTCCTAAAAGCGGTCGCCTTATCGATTTCATCGATTGGCTTGCTTAAACCGGGTGTCGTATTAGGGCAATATCCGGTGGCTGCATTTAAAGCCAAGGAGGCCTCCGAAAGCTTGCGCGAGGCGTTTGGCACGAGCGATATTGCGGCCAGCGAACAAATCCAAATTGATCTGCCACTGGTCGCTAGAAACGCTCATATGCTGCCGGTGCGCGTTCGTACCAGTTTAGCCAAAGTTGAGTCGATTGCACTAGTCGTTAGCAGTAATGAGGAACCATTTACCGCCTTGTTTAAAATTTATGATTCGGTTGGGTTTGTCTCAACTCGAGTTCGTGTGGCCGATAATGGAGAGGTGTTAGCGGTGGTGAAAGCCGATGGCGTGCTCTACACCAAAACTCAGTCATTTCGAGTCGGCAATTTCTGCGCGGCCTAAATAATGAATCAGAAAATCAAACTTAGAGCGCGCGAAAGAGACGGCATGGTGGTGATTAAAACGGTGATACAACACCCGATGCACACCGGCAAGCGAAAAATAAAAAAAACCGGTAAGAAAATTCCTCCGCACTACATTAAGCAAGTCTTGGTTAGCCGAAACCAAAGCGTGGTGATGGAAGCCTTTTGGGGAAAATCGATCGCGCGAAACCCATTTTTGTCGCTTCAAGTACCTGGGCAAAAGGGAGATTTCATCAAACTGGCCTGGTTGGACAATCGGGGTAATGCCGGCTCAGCCTCGGCAAAGGTGCGATAACCTCCCATTTTTGGAAGTGTTTGAGTGGCGCAAGCTGAATATCGCAAGTCTTGAAAGGTAAGGAGTTGGGTTTTGCCTGCGGATGTTGCTAAAATCCGCGAACCCTTTTTCGAGCCCTTTTGTGAACATCAACTTTCAAGCCCTGGGATGCCGACTTAACGAAGCCGAGTTGGAAAGCTGGTCTAGTCAATTCATGAGACTCGGGCATCAAATTACCACCTCTTGCGAAGATGCCGATGCGGTGGTCTTTAATTCCTGTGCGGTAACCGCTGAAGCCGATCGAAAGTCTCGGCAACAGATCGGGCGCCTTCATCGACAAAACCCAAATGCCAAGTTGGTCGTTACAGGTTGTCATGCCAGCCTTAATCCAACTGAAGTCGAAAACAAACTTGGCGTGGATCTGGTGGTGCACAATCTGCAAAAAGAGCAGTTGGTTGAGCAGACCTTAGCTTTGTTTGGCGCGCTTGAGCCAGTCGAGGTTGCGCTTGAAGACTTGCAAAGCCCGCTACTATTGCGTGGCCGGCACCGTGGGTTTATTAAGATCCAGGACGGCTGTCGATATCGCTGTACCTATTGCATCGTGACCATTGCTCGTGGTCCGGAACGCAGTCGGAGTCATGCCGATATACTCGCGGAAATTAATCAGATGCATCAGCAAGGTGTGCAAGAAATAGCGTTGACCGGGGTTCACGTGGGCGGTTATGGAAGCGATATCGAATCGGACCTCAGCGCCTTAATTGAGGATATTTTGAACCAAACGCGGATTCCTCGAATCCGCTTGGCCTCAGTTGAACCTTGGGACTTGCCGGATCACTTTTTCGAATTGTTTCAAGACCCTAGGTTGATGCCACATATGCATCTGCCGCTGCAAAGTGGGTCTGACTCTGTTTTGCGACGGATGGCTCGGCGTTGCAAGACCGGTGCTTTTGCGCGTTTGGTTGATCGAGCGCGTGAAGCCGTTGCTGGTTTCAATATTACCACCGATTTGATCACCGGGTTTCCCGGCGAAACCGAACAGGAATGGCGGCAAACGATGCAATTTGTGGAACGCACTGGTTTTGGTCACATGCACATATTTACTTTTTCGCCGCGCGCAGGAACCAAAGCGGCGCGATTGCCAGATCAAATCGATAACGC
>CBDTWQ010000217.1:0-4130 GCA_965364115.1 uncultured Gammaproteobacteria bacterium
TGACCACCACCTGGGTTGGTTTTGATAATCAGCGCAAGATGGGGCGGCGTGAGACAGGTGGTCGTGCGGCACTGCCGATGTGGATCGATTATATGGCCAGCGCGCTCGATGGTCAGCCGGAGAACTTACAAGAGCAACCGCAAGATTTGGTAACTGTTCGTATCGATTCGGAAACTGGAAAACGTGCTGGACTAGAGACCCGTAAAAGTCTGTTCGAAGTGTTTCGCGTACGAAATGTGCCGGATGAGCTGGTTGCCAATCAATCGACGTCGACCAATCAGGCGGGTGGGTTTGTGGTCAGATCGCCTGAAACCGAAGACGAGATTGTGGACGATATTTTCTAGTTAGTCAGCTAGTGTGGTCGACTAATTGCCTGTTGAACCAGCCGGGTGAACGATTAGCTGACAGGCTAGTCTTCTCGAACCTGGAAGCCAAACTCATGCACTGCATCAACTAAAACTTTAAGGTGATCTGGGTTGACGGTTTGGTGAATACCGTGCCCGAGGTTGAACACGTGTCCCCCGTGATCGGCCTGATGATCGGTAGATTTGTGATTGGCAAACTTGGAAATAACGGTTTTGACCTGTTGCCGAATCGTCTCGCTGTCGGCATATAGGACGCAGGGGTCAAGATTGCCTTGCAGTGCAACTTGGTCGCCAACGCGCGCTCGCGCAGCATCGATGTCAATGGTCCAGTCCAGTCCAATCGCATCACAGCCGGTGGCGGCGATGTCTTCGAGCCACTGCGCGCCTCCCTTGGTAAAAAGGGTGACTGGAATGATTTGACCATCGTGTTTGCGCGTTAACAGGTCAACGATTTGATGCATGTAGTTGAGCGAGAAATCTCGATAGGTCGATGGCGTCAAAACACCACCCCAAGTGTCAAAAATCATCACCGCTTGAGCACCGGCTTCGATCTGCGCGTTCAGATAGGCCGCGACCGATTTAGCCAAAGTGTCTAATAAACGATGCAATGCTTTGGGGTCGGCATACATCATGCCTTTAATATGGCGATACTCTTTAGAAGCGCCACCTTCGACCATATAAGTAGACAGGGTCCAGGGGCTGCCGCTGAATCCGATCAGCGGGACGCGACCGTCGAGCTCGCTGCGAATCAGCCTGACCGCATCGGTCACATAACGCAGTTCGTCAGCAGGATCGGGAACGCCAATTTTTTCGATATCCGCTGCGCTGCGCAAAGGGCGTTCAAACTTTGGCCCTTCGCCATCAACGAAATAGAGGCCGAGACCCATCGCATCTGGAATCGTTAAAATATCGGAAAACAAAATCGCCGCGTCAAGGTCGAATCGACGCAGTGGCTGCATCGTTACTTCACAAGCGAGCTCCTTGTTCCGGCACAAATCAAGAAAGCTGCCAGCCTGTTTACGGATCTCTCGATATTCCGGCAGGTATCTGCCCGCTTGACGCATGATCCAGACGGGTGTGGTGTCAGTGGGTTGGCGTAACAACGCTCGAATCAAACGGTCGTTTTTGAGGGGTGCTGTGGCCACTAGACGCCCATATAGTCGAGCATACCTTCGGCGGCTTCTCGGCCCTCATAAATTGCGGTGACCACTAAGTCAGAGCCGCGCACCATGTCTCCGCCGGCGAATATTTTCGGGTTGGTTGTCTGAAAAGAAAGGTCGGCTTTTTCGGGTGCGATGACTCGTCCGATGTCATCCGTGTCAATTGATTGCTGAATGAACCAATCAGCAGGGCTAGGACGAAACCCGAAAGCGATGACCAGTGCATCAGTCGGCAAAATTTCTTCTGAGTCGGCGACGATCTCTGGAGGCCTGCGTCCTTGTTGGTCCGGTTCGCCGAGCCGTGTTGTCACCAGTTTGACCCCGGTCACCGTCTCTTCACCGCCAAGCGCTTCAGCAATGATTTCAACCGGTTGACGATTGAATAAAAACTCGACCCCTTCTTCTTTGGAATTTTCAACCTCGCGCATTGATCCAGGCATGTTAGCTTGGTCGCGACGATAGGCGCAGGTCACGCTCGTGGCGCCTTGCCGAATTGCGGTGCGAACGCAGTCCATGGCGGTGTCGCCACCACCCAATACCACCACTCGCTTATCTTTAAAATCAATAAAGGTAGGCTTGTCGACACCAAAATCCATTTCATTGTGAATGTTGGCCACGAGATAGGGCAAAGCTTCATGCACGCCCGATTTGTCTTCACCTGGGAGGTTGCTCTGCATCGTAGTGTAGGTTCCCATGCCGAGAAAAACCGCATCATAGTCGGTTATCAATTGCTCGATAGATACATCAACGCCGACGTTAGTGTTGAGGCGAAATTCGATGCCCATGTCCTCAAACATTTTACGACGTCGCAGCATGACTTCTTTTTCGAGTTTGAACGGCGGGATCCCAAAGGTTAATAAACCGCCGATTTCGGGATATTTATCAAACACAATGCAGGAGACGCCATTGCGAGTGAGCACGTCGGCACAAGCGATGCCAGCCGGGCCTGCGCCAACGATGGCGACTTTTTTGCCGCTGTCGATCACGGCTGAAAGGTCAGGCGCCCAGCCTTGTTCTATCGCTTTGTCGGTGATGTATTTTTCAACCGAACCGATCGAAACGGCACCAAACCCGGTATTGAGTGTGCAAGCACCCTCGCAAAGTCGGTCTTGCGGGCAAATTCGACCACAAACCTCGGGCAGACTGTTGGTTTTGTGCGACATTTCGACCGCTTCCAGCAAGTTGCCTTCCGCCACTAGTTTCAACCAGTTTGGGATGTAGTTGTGAACCGGACATTTCCATTCACAATAAGGGTTGCCGCATTCGATGCAGCGATCGGATTGGTCGGCTGCTTCTTGTTGCGCATAGTCGCCGTAGATTTCGCCAAATTCCTGAACTCGCTTGAACGCTGGCAATTTGCCGGGATCGGAGCGTTGTACTTCCAGAAATTGGAATGTGTTGGCCACTAGATCTGCCCGCCTGTTAAACGGATAAACGAGTTTTAATCAGCTGGCTGACTTTGCTCATGTCAGCCCTGCCTAGTAGTTTTGGTTTGAGCTCAGCCATTACTTTGCCCATGTCTCGAATGGACTGCGCGTTGTTGGCGACGATTGATTGCTCAATCAATTGCTGAATCTCCGAATCGGAGAGCGCCTCGGGAAGGTAAGTTTGAATGAGTTCAAGCTCGGCGACTTCAATTTGAATTAAGTCGTCTCGACTAGCTTTCTCAAATTGAGTGATCGACTCCCGCCGCTGTTTCATCATTTTATCCAGGGTTTGAATAATGCGGGCATCATCGAGGTCGATTCGTTCATCGACTTCGATTTGTTTGATCGCTGCCAGCATCAGCCGAATGACACCTAGACGACGTTTGTCACGCGCTTTCATCGATGACTTCATGTCATCCTGAAGTTGCGTCTTGAGAGCAGCGGTCATATATAGGCTCAGTAAAGACGTTTGCGAGTACCGAAATCTTTCGAGATGCGCTTGAAATTGCGTTTGACCGCAGCGGCCGATTTGCGCTTACGCACGGCGGTTGGCTTTTCGTAATGCTGACGACGACGGGTTTCAGTTAGCACGCCCGCTTTTTCACAAGACCGCTTGAAGCGTCGCAGAGCGAAGTCAAATGGTTCGTTGTCCTTTACTTTTACTGATGGCATATTGGTGTTTCCAATTAATGTTTTGTTAATTTGGCTGGCCCTAGCCCCGTGCTTTGGCCGAAATTAAGAGCCGCATAATTATAAGGAGGCGGCTTCAAATAGCAATCACATCAAGCAAATAAAGCCCTGTTTAGTATGAAAGTATTAGGAATTGAAACTTCTTGCGACGAGACTGGTATCGCGATCTACGATACCGATAATGGAAAAATTTGGCAGCGACTCTACTCGCAGATCGAAAAACATCGTGAATACGGCGGCGTGGTACCGGAATTGGCGTCTCGTGACCATGTTGCCAAGGCAGCACCAATGTTGCACGAGTTGTTGGAAGAAGTCGGTGGAATTGAGAATATTGATGCGGTTTCCTATACCCGGGGACCGGGATTGATCGGTGCTTTGATGGTGGGTGCTAATTTGGCGAAAGGATTTGCTTGGGCGGCTGACAAACCATTGTTGGGTGTGCATCACATGGAAGGGCATTTATTAGCGCCGATGCTAAGTGACAAAAG
>CBDTWQ010000218.1:0-4125 GCA_965364115.1 uncultured Gammaproteobacteria bacterium
AATTTGATCCCCTTTTACGAGAGCTGCCTTGATTATATTGATCGGTATAAAGAAATCGCATGGGAGAGGTACAAGGTTAAAATTCGCATTACCTATTTTAACGCTAACAAGAGGTACCAGGCTCACCCTGGTCTTATTGGAGTGTTATCCTTGTCGGGGAAAAATACGAAAGATAGCTTGCGTGTTATTGAAAATGGCATCGAACTAGTTTGTTTTCCTATTCATAGTTTGAAAACGGGTAACGATGAACTTGGACGTAAGATTATATTTGATGATCTTAAACACGGCAAATTCACCAGAAATCAAGAAAATTACCTGGTTGTTTCTGAGAAAGAAATATCAATTTATTTTAATAATACATCCCAAGAAATGAGAGAAAATGTACTCAAATAAATAAAACGGACAAAGGAGTCAAGCTCGATAGATTCGTGCGGCACTTCAACTACAGTTATCAACGCACGGTGGCTTTATGGGAGGGCGGATATAAAACGACTCTGATTGAAAGGGGAACCTATTTTTTGATTTCCTCTCACTATATTTAACTGAACCCAGTCAGAGCTAAGATGACTCAGCATCCGTCCGATTGGTCGAGCTATCAGCCCAACGCTTTAGGCTTAAGTGATTCTTGTATCACTCCTCATCGTGAGTATTAAGAGACTTGGTAAATACGCCGATGAGAGACAAGCTGGGTAGCGAGTTTTATTTAAATCCCGAGTTGCAGAGAGAGTTGAGTTGCTTGCCTGTACTAACAAAGCATGGGTATTGGGAAATTATCGATTTGAGTCCATTTATTGCCAAGGAATCAGGTGTAACGTTCCCCAGACAATTGTAAGTCGCGGCGGCACCGGCTGAGCGGTCAAGAGTACATTAGATTTTTTAAACTGAATTGAAAAAAAATTGATACCCGAGGGAAATTTAAAACCATTGATCGAGGACCAAACTCTAAGCACTTAAAGAATGCTTCAGTCACAAAATAAAAGATAAATGGTGTCAAACTCGATTGATTTCGCGCAAAGTAGTATGAAAGATGGGATCTTAGGGCCGGAATCTAGTTTCTAGTAATAGAAAACCATAGATTTGACGAGCAATTGGCAATGTCGGTTGATTCAGATTTCGATCATTTCGAAATCGTCTTTGCCCATGCCGCAATCGGGGCATTCCCAATCGTCGGGCACATCTTGCCATTTTGTGCCGGGCGCGATGTTGTCTTTGGGCCAGCCTTTGGCTTCATCGTAAATGTAGCCGCATACAATACATTCCCAGCGTTTCATTTGATATTCACAATATTAGTTTTTCAAAAGCACGCGAACATTCCTTTGCCTGGCCTAAACCTTGAGCAGCTGCTGCAAGCGATTCAGTGAGGCCTTGTGTTTTCGTGGGCTCATCCGTTTAATATTGCGCAACTTCCATTGGAAAGCTGGCATTGTCTCGATGACAGGGTAAGGAGCTAAGCTGTAGTCGGGTTGCCCTTTTTTAACGGATACTAGGAATTGACGTTCGTCATCCGTCAGAGCGTTAAGGGCCCAGTCGAACAGGAATTGACGGGTAGCTAGCAATGCCTCGAGACTCATCGCTGGGTCAGTCATGCCAGCAAAATGCGACTTGAACAAATGCCCGATTTCAAGTGGCCTGGGATCGAGTAGATCGCTGATCGGTCGATTGTGACAACACAGATAGCTGACAAAAGCGCCACGAATGTCATCGAGTGTATGAGTCTTTAAATATTGCCTGATATCAAACAAGTCCCGAGGATGCTGACGATCTAATGCGGCGCAGAATTTGCCGGCATAAAGATCTTCGATGGCCACACATAAGGTGTCTGCTGTGACCTTAAATCGAGCCTCAGCGCGACTGACCAGTTTTCGAATTTCGGGTGCCACCAGCGTCCCGCGTAAAACCGGGCTGGGTTCTATCTTGATGCTGACATTGTTATGACGAATGAGTAATTTGGGGACATCATCCGATCCTAACCATTCGACTTCGACACCCCGCACCTTGTCGACACAGTATTCCTGAAGCGTGATTAACCCAGACCGAATGTTGGCAATCGACTCTGCTCGAGCGGTAATCGGCAGATAGGTCAGATCAATATCGACAGAAAGTCGAGGAAAGTTCTGATGGAACAAATTGATGGCTGTTCCGCCCTTGAGTGCGAAGTCTGGGGTTGTCGACAAGGCAGGCAAACATCGAATCAGGAGTTCCAGTTGGCGTTCATAGGTCGGTGAGAATGCCATCTCAGTCTATTGGATCGCGTCGTTTTTGATGACTAGCTGGTACTTTGCATCTAGCTCGCCGCCTGTATGAATGGTCCGAGGACCGGAACCGAGAGAGATAACGTTTAGTTCTAACTTATCGAACCATGGCATTTTGAGTCGATCTGCACAGTAAAGGAATAACCGCTTCACTTGTATCGACCGGCAACCCTTTAGGTAGTATTGAATATACTCGGGGCGCAGTAAGGTTAGAGTCTCGAACAACTGTTTGGCTTCTTCGAATGGAAAGTGATTTGGAACCAACCACATCATCTCGAAAGCGGCCCGCTCGAGTGTGGGTAGTTGAATCGTCAATCCCTCTAAAGATTGGCTCTCAAGGGGATAGGTGTCTTCATTGAATAGTTTGGGCGTAAAGTAGTGTAGGTCGCGTGACCACACATCAGACTGAATCCAGCGGGGCAGTTTGGTTGCCGGTGGGCCAAACAGATAGAGCGCTCCAGGCGATCCCATCGGAAGGTAGTGGGCATAACCTCGAAGCTCAAGCACTGATGGCCCAGCGGGGTGGGCGCGACATGATGACTGTTGATCAAGGGCGTAGAGCGCACCGGGCCAGTCCACGGATTGACCGGCTCGAGCAAATGCCCCATGCCCGACACGTACCAGCCAACCACTGCGCACGTACTTATCGGCTAAGCGAGCCTCGATGCCATGCTGGGTCAACCAAGTCTGCGTTGCTACGGCACCTGATGGTAGCTGCTGCAACAATTTATTTATTTTGGTGGTCATAATTCAATCAAAAGGCGTACTAGTGACATAGGAATAAACTAAATTGTGCGCGTACTTTATATAGATGTCAATAATACGCCGATAGAGCGTATATTTACCACAGGAAAAAACGATGCTCAAAAATCATTAGAATCCAAGATCAATGGTGTCAGACTCGATGGCTTCGGGCAAAGTAGTATGAACGATGGGATCTTAGGGGCAGGATCTAGTTTCTAGCTATAGAAAACCATTGATTTAACGAGCGATTGGCAATGTCGGTTGATTCAGATTTCGATCATTTCGAAATCGTCTTTGCCCATGCCGCAATCGGGGCATTCCCAATCGTCGGGCACATCTTGCCATTTTGTGCCGGGCGCGATGTTGTCTTTGGGCCAGCCTTTGGCTTCATCGTAAATGTAGCCGCATACAATACATTCCCAGCGTTTCATTTGATTTTGCTCAATATTGATTCTTTAAGAGTACGTAATGATCAGCTAAGTAGTTCAATAATTCCAGTTCACGTTGGGTCAGGGCGCGAATTTGTCGGGTTGGGTTGCCTAAATACAAATAGCCTGTTTCTAGATGTTTGCCCGGTGGCACCAGTGAACCCGAGCCAATCATCACCTGATCTTCAATGACGACATTATCCATGATGATCGAACCCATGCCGATCAGGCATTGGTTGCCGATTCGGCAGCCGTGCAGCAACACTTTGTGCCCCACCGTGACGTGGTTGCCGATCTGCAGGTCGGCGCCGTCGGGGTTGAATTCACCTGCGTGCGAAACATGCAGCACGCAGCCATCCTGGATGTTGCTGTGATTGCCGATTCGTATGCGGTTAACGTCGCCTCGAATCACGCTGAGCGGCCAGACGGAAGAATTGTCTCCGATCTCAACATCGCCGATCACGACTGCGCTTTCGTCAACAAAACTGCCTGCCCCAACGCTTGGCGTAATGCCTTTGAAGGCTCGGATCATTGTTTCGCTCTAGCTTGGATAAACGCGTATAGTACCGATTTTCCCACTCGGGTTTTTAGTTTTCAGTGATCGGATCAACCGCTGCCCCGCTCTCGAAATGGAGGACGAAGCTTGGCCTCTACGCCCAGTTGATCCGCTTTGATAAGCCTATCGGGTTCTATTTGTTGCT
>CBDTWQ010000219.1:0-4090 GCA_965364115.1 uncultured Gammaproteobacteria bacterium
TCATCAATTGCAGCCGGCGCATCATCGAGCAACCGCTGTTTGAATTCAGCATCAACCCAAGCTTTTGCGACCACTTGGGCGCCACGCTTAGGGCCGATCTCCTCACTATAAGCTTCCACCCAGTTGTCGATGGTCTGAGGATTGACCAAACCTTTTTCAACCAGCAAGGACTCCAGCGCCTTGATCCGCAAGGCCGACTCTGATGGCAAATGGCTGTGCAATTCCCGATGAATGTGAGCTACTTTGTTTGGATCAAATTTTGTCATAGACCGCAGTTTACTCCAACTTGGTGTTCTTCGTTAATTGATCGCATCGTTATGCCGTTTAGTGGCGCTGGAAAGCCAGTTTTGGATCACTAGGCTTTTGTTTCACTCGTCATCCTGGTTTCAGGTACACTGCCGCGACCGCAGCATTCGCCCTGCCGAAACCCAGACTCAATCGATGCTCCAAACCCTTCGCAAACCAACCCTGTTAGACGTTGCCAATCTGTTCTTCGTTGGTGCCATTTGGGGTGGCGCGTTCATTTTTATTTCAGTCGCGTTAAACGACTTCGGCCCAACTAGCGTCGCCACTTGGCGCGTTTCACTAGGTGCCATTGTAATGCTCGCGATCGCGCTGTTGATCGGCCAACCTTTCCCCCGAGGAAAGCGCAATTGGGTCACAATTTTCGTCGTTGGCTGTCTTAACAGCGCCATCCCTTTTTTCTTAATTAGCTGGGGGCAGCTCAGCATCAGTAGCGCTGAGTCGGCGCTGCTGGTTGCCGCTGGAACCTTTGTTTCGTTATTGCTTTCTCACTTCACCAGCCACGATGAACGAATCAACCTAGCTCGCGCAGTAGGTGTCAGCGTCGGATTTTTCGGCGTCATGGTGCTGGTCATCTGGGAACTATTTGAATCAGGGCTCGGCAATCTTTCGGGGCAATTGGCGGTGATGCTAGCGGGCTGCAGTTACGCGATCTCTTCGGTTATTTCCCGACGCCTGGTCCACCTGCCGATGATTTCGACTTCGGCGATGACAATGTCGAGCGCCTGTCTTTATATGATACCGCTGGCTTTTATATTCGAGGATCCGTTCCCAGACTCGGTTAGCAACGAGTCGATCATGGCCTTGATTTACTTGGGCGTTATCGCAACGGCGCTAGGCTTCACTTTACGTTTTTTCATCATTCGCGCCAACGGCGCAATTTTCATGTCACAGGTCGGCTATCTAGTGCCGTTATTTGGCGTGATATGGAGCGGGCTCTATTTTGCCGATGCGATCAAATTGCAAACACTGGTGTCACTCGGTTTAATCTTGGCCGGCATCGCGATCACCCGAAAAGGTAGTGGCTGATCAGCTCTGCTTTAATACGAACCTGTTGGGTTACTTTTTCAAATGCTTGGCATGATAGTTAAAGTGGTCTTCGATAAAGCTCGCGATGAAATGGTAGCTATGATCGTAGCCAGGCTGCATTCGCAGCGTTATCGATTGCCCACCCGTGTCGCAGGCGGCTTGCAGCCATTCTGGCAGAAGCTGCCCTTGCTGCAAGAATTCATCGGCTTCGCCCTGATCGATCAAAATATCATTAACTCGGGCACCACCGTCGACTAGGCAAGTCGCGTCGTAGGCCTTCCAATCGGCATCATCACCGAGATAAGCGCTAAAACAACCTTTCCCCCAAGCGCTATTAATCGGGTTAGCGATCGGTGCAAAAGCCGACACCGAGCGATAGGCATCCGGATTCTTAAGCGCACAAATCAAAGCGCCGTGCCCGCCCATCGAATGACCGCTGATTGATTTAACTCCGACCAGCAATGGCAGGTTGGTCTCGAGTAGCTCGGGCAACTCCTTCGTCACATAGTCATACATTTGGAAATGCTCTGCCCAGGGACTCTGGGTGGCATTGACATAGAAGCCCGCAGCTTGACCCAGGTCATAACGATCAGGCTCGTCAGCGACGTCGTCGCCACGCGGGCTGGTGTCTGGAAATACAACCGCGATGCCATGCTTCGCCGCATAACGCTGAAAGCCACCTTTGCTACGCGCATTATCATCGTTGCAAGTCAAACCTGACAGCCAATAAAGCGCTGGCACCGGCCCTTCTAACGCCTGTGGTGGCAGATAAACTGAAAAGGTCATGCTGCAATTGCAGCTTGAGGACTCGTGCACATAACGGTTCAAATGCCCGCCATGCTCCTTAATGCTTTCGATTTCTTTCATAATAGGGTCCAACAAAGGTCGAGCAAAACGAATTACTGACTGGCCAGATCGATTGGCCCGCTTGATAAATTAGATTGATTGATTAGAAGGTAATTACCGTCTTGATCGATTTGCCTTCATGCATCAGGTCAAAAGCGGTGTTAATTTCTTCCAATGGCATGCTGTGTGTAACCAAACTCTCAAGTTCTATTTCGCCACCCAGGTATTGATCGACCATGCCCGGCAATTCGCTTCGACCTTTTACGCCGCCAAATGCGGTTCCAATCCAACGACGCCCCACCACTAGGTTAAAGGGTCGTGTATTGATTTCCGCACCTGCGCCCGCCACGCCGATGATGCAAGAAACACCCCAGCCCATGTGGGTGCACTCAAGCGCGTCACGCATCACTTTAGTATTACCGGTGCAGTCAAACGAATAGTCCACACCGCCGCCGGTCATTTCTTGAATGTATTCAGGCATCTCGCCGTCGACATCACGTGGATTGATAAAATCAGTAGCACCCAGTTTGCGCGCGAAATCTTCCTTATTCGGGTTGATGTCGATCGCAATGATACGTTCTGCCTTCGCCATCACCGCACCTTGAATCACCGACAAACCAACCGTTCCTAAACCGAACACCGCAACCGTGGATCCAGCCTCTACTTTGGCCGTATTAATCACCGCACCGATGCCGGTGGTGACCCCGCAGCCGAGCAAACAGGCCAGTTCCAAAGGCGCCTGCTTATTAATTTTAGCTAACGCAATTTCAGGCACTACGGTGTACTCAGAAAAAGTTGAGCAACCCATGTAGTGGTGAATTTCTTTTCCTTTATGGGTGAATCGACGCGTTCCGTCAGGCATAAATCCGGTCCAGATCGTGCCGGCAATCGATTGACATAGATTAGTTCGAGGGGTACTGCAGTAAGCGCAACTGGTTTCTCCACACTCGGGTATATAAAGTGGAATCACGTGGTCCCCAGGTTTCAAGGTTTTCACCCCGGGACCGCACTCCAGCACTTCACAGCCGCCCTCATGCCCCAATATCGCGGGGAACGCGCCTTCTGGGTCTTCACCTGACAAGGTGAAGGCGTCAGTGTGGCAAACCCCGCTGGCATGAACTTTGAGTAAAACTTCACCGGCTCGAGGTCCAGCGACTTCCACTTCTTCGATCTGCAGTGGTTTCTTCGGTTCCCAGGCTACCGCGGCTCTTGCTTTCATGTGCACTCCAATTGATGGGCATTACAAACTATGACGACGCAGACTAATCAGAACAACGACATGAGTCAAGCGAGCTCTATTTGATCTTTTCAAATGAATTAATTCGCCATTTCAGACTCCAATCAATCGAACCCGCATGAGGAGTTTTAGAATGCACAATTCAGCAAAGAATCAATTCAGTGTTCCAGTTCTCATCCGCTTACTGCTTGCGTCGATGATGGTTAGCAACGCCAACGCCGCTGAATTTTCCAACGGTTTCGATTTATCAAATTCGACTCTACCTGTAACCGAAATATTGCATGGCGGCCCACCGCGAGACGGGATTCCCGCAATCTCTAAGCCAACCATGATTTCCGCCGCAAGCGCTGATTACCTAAACCCCGAAGACCGAATTGTTGGAATCACACGACAAGGGCAATCACGAGCCTATCCGATCCGAATTTTAAATTGGCACGAAATTGTTAACGACGAGATTGATGGCGAACGATTCGCAATTACCTATTGCCCCCTATGCGGCACAGCGGTCGCATTTGATGCCAAGATTGACGGTGAGGTAACGGACTTCGGGGTTTCTGGCTTACTGTATAATAGTGATGTTCTGCTCTACGACCGCTCGACCGAGTCACTATGGTCGCAAATCATGAATCGAGCTATCGCCGGGCCTCGAGTTGGCACCCAATTAACCGCGCTGCC
>CBDTWQ010000220.1:0-4077 GCA_965364115.1 uncultured Gammaproteobacteria bacterium
GTGATTTGGCTTGAGCGCTGGTTGGTTCGATATTCGGGCACCTTACTGTTGATCTCCCATGATCGAGACTTTCTTGATTCGGTAGTGGATCACATTGCGCATGTTGAGGGTGGTGGAATCGAGTCTTACCGAGGCAATTATTCGGCCTTTGAACTTCAGCGTGCAGAAAAACTAGCGCTGCAACAGTCCGCTCATCGCAAACAACAACAAAGCATTGCTCACATGGAAAGTTTTATCGAGCGCTTTCGGGTCAAGGCGAGCAAAGCACGCCAAGCTCAAAGCCGGATCAAGGCCTTGGAAAAAATGACCTTAATCGCCCCGGCGCACGTTGACTCACCGTTTAGTTTTGAATTTAAGCCGCCGGTTAAATTGCCAAGTTCTTTACTGAAGCTCGATCATGTCGACGTAGGATATAACCGGCAAGCCGTTCTGAAGAATATCGAATTCTCGCTGATTCCGGGTGAGCGCATCGGGTTGCTTGGGCTGAATGGCGCTGGAAAATCGACCTTTGTGAAACTTCTGGCCGGTGAGCTGGATGGGCTTTCGGGTGAGGTGGTTCGGGCCCAAGAGTTGCGCATCGGTTACTTTGCTCAGCATCAGGTCGAACAGCTCGATCTTAACGCCAGTTCGTTGTTGAGTATGCAGCGGCTCGATTCAAAATTGAGCGAATCTCAGATTCGAAGCTACCTCGGCGGGTTCAATTTCCGCGGCGACAAGGTGTTGCAGTCGATAAAAACTTTTTCGGGCGGTGAAAAAGCACGCCTGGTTCTGGCCTTAATGATTTGGCAAAAACCTAATCTATTGTTGCTCGACGAGCCAACCAATCATCTTGATCTGGAAATGCGCTTGGCGTTGAATCAGGCCTTACAGGGGTTCGAAGGCAGCGTCATTTTAGTCTCGCATGATCGTCATTTGTTGCGCACGGTTTGCGATGATTTGTGGTTGGTCGACGCGGGTAAGGTCACTGTTTTTGATCAAGATCTGGATGCCTATCCTGCTTGGTTGGCGCAACGTAAATCTCGCGAACCGAGTGTGGTAGTGGAGGATAAAAACAACAACAAGCCTTCGCTTGACCGGCGAGAATTGAAGGCAGTGCAAAACAAACTGAAGAAGGTCGAGCGGCTAATGGCCGAGTTGAATGCTAAGCGCGAACAGTTTGAGCGAGCCCTCGCGGATGCTGCTATTTATGCGGCAGAGCAGGCCGACGTTCTGACTTCGACCTTAGCCGCTCAAGCTGAAAATGCGCGGTTGATTGAAGCGGCTGAAGAAGAATGGTTGCAAATCAGCGAAACCCTAGAGGGTGCGTGAAGTTAATATTATTGGGATAGCTACGATTGATTCTAAATTCTATTTTTGATTGTCAGAAGTTTGGAAAATAGCGGCCAGTAGTTCGTAGATATTCTTCATATTTTTCGCCGTGAATTTTTTTAAGATAAGGTTCTTCTTGTTGTCGAACTTGCATTTCCAAACTGATATATCCGACTAAGCATGCAACCAGCATGTAAACGCTCGGTAGTATCGCGAACAGACCAACGCAGAAAATGATCACCCCAGAATAGATTGGATTTCGGACATAGGAGTAGAGACCAGTGGTCACTAACTTAGTGGTCTCGTTTTGATCGAGACCAAGGCGCCAGGAAGCGCCCATTTGATATTGCGATGTGACGATTACTAGCAGGCCAAAAAGTGACAACGCCAATCCGAATAAATGACTCCAGTTTTGATTAGGAGTCGACGCAATCAAAAGGCCTAATTCATCTAAAAGCACCAATATGGTAATGGCTAGAAACGACAATATAAAAAGCGAACTAGAGATTTTAGTGGCGACGTTTGAGATTCTTTTGGCGGGTCGAATGCCATGATCGCCAGTCATTCTATACTGGATCAAAACACGGCCCAGTACAGCAATTGCAAGAAATGTAATCCAGATTATAGTGGCCATGTCTCGCTAGTTCTTTTTTGCACGTCGTGAAAACTAAAAGGTCAGTGTCAGTTAGTAAGTGTCGACTGACCCTCGATCAAAATGATTAGTCGACACTGACCCTATAATTTCGACGACTGACCATTTAATCGCGTTTTTGATCCATGCTCCAAATGCCTGCACCACGTGTTGCGATAAATAGAAAGATAAAACAAAACAAAGCCGCGATTTCGCCACCATTGGCAATCGGGAAAAAATTCTGAAAGCCATGCACTAACCAGTAAGCCACTGCCATTGTGCCGCTGCAAAGGAAGGCCACTGGGCGAGTAAAAAGACCGATCATAATGAGCGCGCCGCCAACCAGTTCAACTGTCCCCGCTGCCATCATCATCGGGTTCAGGGGGCCGAATAAAAAATCTATTGGGAAACTGAAAAACTTTTGTGAACCATGCCAAATGAACATAAAGCCACTCATGATTCTCAGCAGCGCGTAGCTATGCTCTTGGTAATCATCTAAAAATTTCACTACGACACCCTGATAAAGTTATTAAGAAGGGTTTATCATACGTCGATCATCAGCAGGTTGTTGGTTTGTTTCTCTGTTGAGATTTCTAATTGATTATTATTCAATTAAAGAAGCGCCGTTTCTTTAGTTGCCGTCCTGACTTAGAACTTGTCTTTTACTGTCTCCGAGAGTGTCTGGTCCTCTTTTTCGTAAAGCTCGAAGTGAAAGGGGAGTTGAATTTGTCTTAGCGCGTTTCAGCACAGTTGGTTACGATTTCACCTAGCTTCTTGAGTGCCGCTTCGTTAGCTTGATTCCACGGATTGCCGCAATTGATCCGTAAGTAGTTTTTATAGCGCCGTGTCGCTGAAAATAAAATTCCCGGGGTGACCCCAATATTATGCTCAAGCGCACGGTTGAAGATGTCGATGCTGTTGCACTGTTCGGGCATTTCAACCCAGAGCACGTTGCCGCCGTGCGGGTGTGAAACGCAGGTCGATTCCGGGAAACTTTTCGCTATCATATAACGTCCCTTTTCAACCTGTTCTCGCATCGCGATGCGCAAGCGAACTAGGTGACGGTCGTATTGGCCCGAACTTAGGAATTCGGCCACTGCGAGCTGATTGATTGATGAAGTCGCCGATGACCAGGCATATTTATATTGCAGGAATTTCTTGTGATATCGTCCCGCGACTGCCCAACCGATTCGATGGCCTGGTGACAGGGTCTTTGAAAAAGAGGAGCAGCTGATCACAATGTTATTCAAATCATATGATTTCGCTGGGCGAGGTGGTTTATCTGCGAAATAAATGCTGCCATAGACATCATCTTCAATCAGTGGCACATCGCGCTCAGCCAGCAAATTAACCAATTCGCGTTTGTTCTGTTCGGGCATTTGGCAACCCAACGGGTTGCTTGTGTTGGGCGAAGCCATAACTGCCTTGATGTCCATCGTGTCGAGCGCATCACCCAGCGCATCGAGATCTAAACCAGTGACCGGATCGGTTTCAATCTCCACCGCCAACATACCCATTTGTTCGATCATTCGCAGCACTGCAAAGTAGGTGGGTGACTCCACCGCGATTATATCGCCGCGCTTGGCTACCGTGCGCAAGCTGATCGATAGTGCCTCGGTCGCGCCGGAGGTGATGATCACATCGTCGGGATTCACTCGAGTGTGAGTTAACTCATAGCGTTGAGCGATTTGTTCGCGCAGCTTGCGATCACCTGGGGGGAATATGTAATCCATGCATCGCTGTGGATAGCGACTGATGATGCTTCTAGTGGCTCGAGTCAATGATTTGAGCGGCATGAAGTCAGTCGATGGGTTTGATGTGCCAAATGGAGTAATGCGTGGGTTGTTGGCATTGCGAAACACTTCTTCGAACAATTCACCGAAGCGTACTCGTCGGGCCTGCCGAGGGCTGCTCGCTGACTTGGGAATGCTGTTGATTTGATCAGCGAGGGCATTAATGTAGAATCCGGACTGCGGCTTCGCTGTTAGCCGTCCCTGATCCTCTAAATTGACATAAGATTGAGAGATTGTTGCGATGCTGACGCCCAACTGTTTGCTCAGCTTGCGCAATGATGGTGCCTTGTCACCTGGTTTGAGGTCACCTTTTTCGATTAACTCGTTGATATATCGAGAAACTTG
>CBDTWQ010000221.1:0-4042 GCA_965364115.1 uncultured Gammaproteobacteria bacterium
GATGCACCGGTCACCAAAACGTCGCCATCTTCAGGTTTAATGCCGTGCTGCTGCAACGCCATGACACACAGCATAGCGGTGTAGCCAGCGGTGCCAATCGCCATCGCATGTCGGGTGCTCAGCGCTTCCGGCAGAGCCACCAGCCAATCGCCGTTAACCCGCGCTTTTTGTGCGTAGCCACCACAGTGACTTTCACCAACGCCCCAGCCATTCAACACCACTCGATCACCTGGTTTGAAATTCTGGTGCTCTGAATGGATCACAACGCCACTGAAATCAATCCCTGGGATCAGCGGGAATTTACGGATAATCGGCGAACTAGCGGTTAACGCGAGGCCGTCTTTGTAGTTGATGGTGGTGTATTCAACTTGCACTGTGACATCGCCCACCATCAGTGCGCTGTCATCCAGTTGGGTCAAACTGCAAGTTTGAACATCGTTGATCTTATCGATTTGGTAGGCTTGAAACTGTGATGACATGGATTAACCTTTATATAAAGGGAAGCGGCTCTTCCCAAAGAAGCCGCTAGTTTAAGAAAAGTGGCTTAGAATGCCAACCATAATCATCGACGAAAGTTAAAAACTGTTACTCGTGGCTGCTGTCTTTAGCCTTCAAGTCAAATTATAATCGCGTAATGGAACTTCCCTACTTTCAATCTCGTTTTAGATGGCATGCAGGAGCTAGCATTTGATTCCCATCATATTATCCGGCGGTTCAGGCACAAGGCTGTGGCCGCTGTCTCGCAAAATGTATCCGAAACAATTTCTGAGCTTGTTACATGATGAAACCATGTTGCAAAAAACCCTGCTAAGACTGGGGCCACTTGAGTACGAAGCACCATGCGTTGTTTGTAATAATGAACATCGATTCATCGTTGCTGAGCAATCTCGGTTGATTGGAATGGACAATATTTCGATCATTCTAGAACCCTTCGGCAGAAACACCGCACCGGCCATTGCAGTCGCCGCAATTCATGCCCTACAACGTCAAGACAACCCCACATTACTGGTTTTGTCAGCTGATCATGAGATTGCCGACGAAGCCGCCTTCCAAGATGCGGTCAAAATTGCCGAGAAACTCGCGGCGGAGGGTCAACTGGTAACTTTTGGAATCGTGCCAACTGATCCAGCGACGGGCTACGGCTACATCAAACGGGGTGAACCTTTAGCCGATGGTTATAGGGTCGAGCAATTTGTTGAAAAACCCGATTTGCAAACGGCGGAGACCTACGTGGCTTCTGGCCACTATTACTGGAACAGCGGAATGTTCATGTTCAAAGCCCAAGCCTATCTTGATGAACTGCAAAAATTCGAACCCAATATGCTAAAACATTGTCAAAAGGCAGCTCGCTCAATGACTTCCGATATTGGATTCCTTCGACTCGATTCTGAAGCTTTTGCCCAATGCGCCGCCAATTCGATCGACTACGCCGTGATGGAGAAAACAGACCTAGCCGCGGTGGTGCCAATGAACGCCGGCTGGAGTGATATCGGCAGTTGGTCTTCGCTCTGGCAAGAAAGTGTTCAAGATGAAGCGGGCAATGCGACCCACGGCGACACCATGCTTGAAAACACCAGTAACTCGTTTATTCATGCCGAAAGTCGTTTGGTAGCCACGGTTGGGATAGACAATTTGATTGTCGTGGAAACCCATGACGCGGTTCTGGTCGCCAACAGAGATGACGATCAAGCGGTAAAAGAAATTGTTGCCAGACTCGCCAAAGAGCAACGCGAAGAGGAAAATTTTCACCGAATCGTTTATCGTCCTTGGGGCAACTTTGATTCCGTTGATGAAGGCGATCGATACAAAGTTAAACGCATCACGGTTAAGCCTGGCGCACGTCTTTCAAAACAAATGCATCATCACCGCGCAGAGCACTGGGTGGTGGTCAAGGGCACCGCTCGGGTGTTTCGCGATGATGAGATATTTGATTTAGCCGAGAACGAATCAGTGTTCATTCCACTCGGTTCCACTCATTACCTCGAAAACCCAACCGAAGCGCCGCTCGAAATAATCGAAGTGCAATCAGGCGCCTATCTAGGCGAAGACGACATCGTCCGTTTCGACGACATATACGGCCGCGATTCCGAGTCTTAGTCTTCTAAAGTGGGACAGTATACCTATTAAGGCGTTTTAACCTTAATAGGTATACTGTCCCACAGCATCTACTCGAGAGTTAGAACCACGTCTAAGATGGCCTGGGCGTGGCCTTTGGCTTTTACTTTGTAATCGACGTGGGTCAGTTTGCCTTGTTTGTCGATTACAAACGTGGAACGTAAGATCCCCATGAATTCTCGGCCCATGAATTTCTTTAAGGCCCATGTCTCGTAGAGCTTGCATACTGCGCCTTCGGTATCGGCCAGCAGCTCAACCCTTAACTGATGCTTTTTGATGAACTTCTGATGTTTCACACCGCTATCTTTACTCACCCCAAGCACCACCGTGTCGGCTTTCGAAAACTCATTGATCAAGCCACTAAACTCAATCGCTTCCGTGGTACAACCCGGTGTGTCATCTTTCGGATAAAAATAGAGAACGACGTTCTTCTTACCTCGGTAGTTGGTGAGACTGATCGATTCATCGTCCTGATTGGCAGAGACGAACCCTGGAGCCATGTTATTCACTTCAAGCATTTAAACGTTCCTTAGGATGAGGTTATCTGTCGCCAATGATGACAGACGAAGAATTAAACGTGAAACAACAATTTCGGTGTTTGATCTAAACAACTGAGGTCAGTGATCTTAGCGGCCGGGGGCTTTGGTTTTAATGAAGGCGGATAGTCTCAGCAATGACCCTGATCGATGCATCTTGAAATAGACCGATTCGAGGTGTTTTACCGTTGGAATTTTCCTTTCTAATTTTCAGCCTCGGACTCCGTTCGACCAAGTAGCTAGCGATTCCAATTAGGTGGAGGTTTCAAGACATCCGGCCGTTTAGTGCTTGTCGCTGAAATTGGTTGCTGGAAACTGTGGCCTTGGTAAGCACAATAGCCTAGCCACTTGTATAAAAAGCGATTCATAAGCCACTTTCTTTCAATCATCTGAGCTAGATACAGCGGCCCATAGGAGCGGGAATGCAGTTGCTGAACTTCAACCACCCGTGCGTCATGATAGATTTTCAGGTGTAGGTCGGGTTCGAATATCACCCGCCCTGCTTGCTCAAACTGATAAGTTAATCGCAACATCGTAGTGTATTTACAACGCTGATTGATCGCTAAAAACAAATCTTGATGTCCTTCAACCGAGGAAACCATTTCATCCGCCACCGACAAATCAGGTGCAAGCTTGCGCAGACGAATATAGTTCTGTTCATACAGCTCCATCAAACCAGCAAAACTGCGATGATTAGCGCGGAGCCTGCGTAGCGCAGAAACCGACTTAATCAGCATCAGGCTGCCCTAGCTGTCTCAGACAAAAGCGACAAGCGCAATATTCAGCGATGCTTGGAAAACAGTCTGCGGTCAAGATAAGCGTTTGGTTTTGATCTTTAGCCATGACCCTAAGAATAGCAAACCAGCGCGAATCGTAAACCTTGTATTTATCGTAAATTTGTGATTTTTTTCCAAGCAGTAATGAAACTTTTCCGCTCCTCAAATCAATCAGTAATTGGCGTTTCTTGCTGTTCCGGTGATTTTGGATCTCTGCGACGAACAGCAGCAACAAGGCAACCACATAACAGGTTTGTTGCCAGCCTAAAGACAGATAAAACAAAGCGCAGGCTAAGCTGACCGCGATCAACTGCAACAGCATCAGCAGTTGACTGATTGAATTTTGAATTTCGAAACTTCGCTGCATATGACCTCCATGTCATTTTGCCTAAATATAACTGCTTCATCCTGAATTGCGGTAGCGTGATTTCAGCACTTGATCTGCAATAAAAAGCTATCACAGGCATAGCCGTTCAGTTGCCTCAGAAACCTCAGCGCAAAGCAAACGTTTCGCGCTTAGTTCTCAATCCGCTTCAAAAGATTTTATTCTGCGATTGCGTAATAGCAGTAGAAAATTCGCTAACTCTGGATCTTGGGCTTGCTCCCGACCAAGCA
>CBDTWQ010000222.1:0-4036 GCA_965364115.1 uncultured Gammaproteobacteria bacterium
CAATGCTTTGGAATATTGGTGTAAATATCTCGGCCATCATCGGTTTTGTGCTTAATAAAGGTGTTGGGTTTATTGTACGGGTGCGAAGCAACTGCCATTGAGGCGAACAACCCAACGGCGGCCAACAAAATTTGTAATTTAAACCTCTTCTTGATCATGCTGGCCCAACGGCTGATTGTGGTGGCATTGCGTCTAGTATAGATCGAAAATCTGGAGAACCCTGAATCTTGACAAGATTCTACAATATTTTCAGAACAGCGTAACTGATGTCGATTAGGAGGGGTCCAAACGCGGTTTGTCATAGCCCGAGCTTATTGCCCTCACTGGAAAAGTCTCTAGTCAGCCCCGTGACCTTTTTCAGAATCTGCAAACTCAAGATCACCGCGTGCCTTCATTTGCGACCACTCCATCAATAACCACGGGGTAAACTGCTCGGGCTCGGCCTGAATCAGAGTTTCCAGCTGATCGATCCCGACCCATTTCCAGTCCGCCACTTCATTTTGATTAGCGATGATCGGCGTGTCGAGCGGAATCCAACCCGCAAACACCTGACAGAGCTCATTTTCGGAGCCAACTGACTGATATGTCGCCGTATACTGAAACCGAAACAAGAAATTAAGTTCGGCCACTAGACCCAGCTCTTCCTCGAGCCGGCGCGCCGTCGCAACTTCATAAGATTCTCCCTTTCGAGGATGGCTGCACACCGTATTACTCCAAAACAGCGGCCACAAGAATTTGCTAGCACTGCGTTGCTGCAACAGAATTTGACCACAAGGAGAAAATAAAAAAATTGAAAAGGCTCGATGCAAAACGCCCTTGCCCTGGTGCACAGTCAGTTTTTCGTCAAAACCAGTCACCCGATCATTTTCGTCAACCAGAATCAACAATTCATCGTTGAACGAAACTTCGTCGAACAATTCGTGGTCGGATGGTTTCTTGGGTGGATTTATCTCAGACGAATTTGACACTTGTTTGTTCCTGTAGAATTTAAGGTGGTGCATGGCCTTAAGCTCATCAAAAACGGCCGCCGGTTCGAGCGTAACAGATCAACCGCCGTTCGCTACCTGCTCCTCATCCAGTCGCCACCTGATCGCAAGCCGTTTGGTCTTCCGATTTGGTGCGGCCCTCACAGCAAACAAGCAAGCGTATCTCCCAACTTATTATAACGGCCTGGGTTTAAGGAGGAAACCTTGACCACGATTGTCCTCAGCGGACAACTCAACATACGATCAGCCTTCTCCAGCGATCGAATCACCCAAGCTTAACCATCACCACAGGCCTTTTTCGAGCGTGCCCCTTGCCCCCTGTCCGCTTGCCTACCCATGCCTATTTCCTTGCCTTCCACCTTGTTTGTGCCACCTGCCTAAACTTGCCCCCAAAATCTGAAGAAATTGGTCCTACTAGGGGCAGACACTTAGAATTCCCCCTTAGAACTCCCAAAAAACGCATCTAAAACCGACCCAAAAACAGATTGAAAACCAGTCTCGATACACACCGCAATAAAAACAACTTAATTGCCTGAGGCCTACGTCACAATGCTTCAGATTCTCTCTCCGGACAGCGAGCATTTCAGCTAGACTCTGCTCCCTTATTTTTAAAATTTAACAGGTCAAAAGTTCGGTGCCCGCGATGAAGGTTGGTCACAACTTCAAACGACTATTACTGTCACGACTTGCGGTGCCAGCGCTCATCATGATCGCGCTGCCGAGCGTCGCTTTGGCCGAGATTTCAGTTAATGTCGAAATTACCGGTATCAGTTCGAAGCTCGAGACCAATGTGCGCCAGTACCTCAGCATAGAGCAGCAAAAAAACCACCCTCTGATCACCGAAGGTCGCCTCAAACGCCTACAAAACAAGGCTCACGAAGAGATCGCATTGGCATTACAACCATTCGGATTTTACCGACCAACGATTGAATCGAGCTTAATCAAGTCTGGCAGCAAAGCATGGCAAGCCAGCTATCAAATCGACTCAGGAACCGCCATTCCAGTGGCCCGTTTTGATTTGATAGTCAGCGCAGAACTAACCAACGACCCGGCTTTTGCCAAGATTCTGAACAATCGCCCTTTCAAGGCTGGCGAAGCCTTCAACCATATCGACTATGAAGCCTTCAAATCTGAGATGGCACGGATTGCCGCAGAAAGAGGATATTTCGATGCTGAATTCGTTCAGCATCGCGTTGAAATCGACCTCAATCAATACGTCGCCCGAGTCACCTTAGATTACGTCAGCGGTCAGCGTTATCGTTTTGGCGAAATACGAATGCAGCAGGATGTTCTCAACCAAAGCCTGTTGCAGCGAATGGTGCCATTTGAACCGGGCGATCCATATCATCTCGACCAATTGATCGAGATGCAAAAAATTCTCAACGATAGCAACTACTTTTCAGTGGCGGAAGTCTCTGCCGTCCGAGCCTTGGCCGCAGATGGCGAAATTCCGATCGAAGTGAGGCTTACTCCGCGAAAGAATAATCGCTTCGATATGGGTCTCGGATATGGCACCGATTCGGGTGCACGCGCTAGTTTTGGTTGGTCAGTGCCGAGGGTGAACGCCAAAGGCCATCGATTCCAAACCGCCTACGAACTCTCCCAACTTGGTCACAAATTTGAAGCCAGCTATCGGGTGCCCATTTTCAACCCTCGCCGTGATCAATTGGTTTACAGCATTGGCGAAGAAAAAGAGGAGTTCGAGAACACCGAAACCACGTTGCTTAGCATCGGCTTGAGCTTGAATCACAGCCGAGGCGATTGGCGCGAAACGCTGTCGATGAACTATCAGCAAGAAAACTTCAGGTCAGGTGATGACCAAGGTGATACAGCGCTGCTGATTCCCAGTGTCAGCTGGAACAGAATTTGGGGGGATGACGTGATCAACGCAATCGATGGCTTGCGTCTCGATTTTAACCTGCGCGGCGCTGATCAAGGCTTAGGCTCAGATATCGATTTCATCCAGTTTCGAACCCAAATCAAGTTTATTAGCAGCCTTACGCCTCGCACTCGACTGATTGCACGCGGAGAGTATGGCGCCACTTCGACTCAAACTTTCGATCAAATCCCTTCATCCGTTCGCTTCTTTAGCGGTGGCTCAAAATCGGTCCGCGGATACGCCTACCATTCTCTTGGCCCTATTGACGCGGATGGCGAAGTCATCGGCGGCGCTAATTTAATCCTCGGCAGCCTAGAGCTAGAACACTTTTTTAACGACAACTGGGGGGTTGCCGCTTTTATCGACATTGGCAACGCGATTGACGATCTAGATGACGACTTGAATCAAGGTGCCGGGCTTGGCCTACGCTGGAAATCACCCATCGGCCTTTTGCGTATTGATCTTGGCAACGCGCTCAGCATCAGTGGCCAACCCTGGCGATTGCACTTGACCATCGGGCCTGACTTGTGAGATTGAAACTTGCCATTTTAGTTTTCGCGTTGATTTTAGCCGTGGGGCTGTTTTTTGTTTGGCTGCTAAACAGCGAAAGCGGATTGCAATGGGCTTATCAGCAAACTCGATTTTTGATGCCTCAATCAGTCAGCATCGAGGATCTATCCGGAAACTTGGGTGATAAAGTTTTTGCACGAAAAATTCGCTATCAAAACAATAATCAATCGATTGAGGCGAACGCAGTTGAACTCTCGCTGAATCCTTTGGGGCTGTTTCGAAATCAACTGACGTTCTCTGACCTCAAAGTTGATTCTGTCAAAGCCGTGCTTACCCCCCCTAAAATCAGCAGCGACCAATCGATCGCACTGCCAGCAATCAATCTGCCTATACCGATTAAAATTAACAATGCCCGGATCGAGCGAGTCGAACTCACCCAAGGGCTTAATTCGCTGACTCTAGGCCAGGTTCAATTTAGCGGCGGCATGCAAGGCAGCGGACTGACGATAGTCGAACTACAACTTAACCACGACTTAGGCAATGCCACTCTGCGGGGAGAGCTAGAAGCAAATGACACCTATCAACACGATTTTGAGATTGCTTGGCAAGCCAAACTCGGACAGCAACTAAACCTTAACGGCAACGGCACCCTGCGAGGTGA
>CBDTWQ010000223.1:0-3997 GCA_965364115.1 uncultured Gammaproteobacteria bacterium
AAAGAAAAACCCCGACGAGGCGGGGTTTTTCAGTGCGACGAAGAGTTCTCGTCGTTTGGAACAAAGGGAGCTTGACTTACATCATGCCGCCCATGCCGCCCATGCCACCGCCCATATCAGGCATAGCAGGACCAGCATCTTTCTTCGGTGAATCAGCGATCATGCATTCGGTAGTGATCAAAAGACCGGCTACTGAAGCTGCATTTTGCAACGCTGAACGAGTCACTTTGGTTGGATCCAGAATACCCATATCGATCATGTCACCGTAGTCACCTGTTGCTGCGTTGTAGCCGAAGTTACCTGTGCCATCAGCAACGTTGTTAGTCACAACTGAAGCTTCATCACCGGCATTACCGACGATTTGACGAATCGGCTCTTCCAGAGCACGACGGGCAATATCGACACCGATGTCTTGGTCAGGGTTGTCGCCTTTAACATTGGCAATCGCTGCACGCGCACGAATCAGAGCAACACCACCACCGGCAACCACACCTTCTTCAACCGCGGCACGAGTCGAATGCAGCGCGTCTTCAACGCGAGCCTTCTTCTCTTTCATTTCGATTTCAGTAGCAGCACCAACTTTAATCACAGCAACACCACCAGCCAGTTTGGCTAAACGCTCTTGCATTTTTTCGGTGTCGTAGTCTGAAGTTGATTCAGCAATCTGCGCTTTGATTTGAGTAATCCGCGCCTGAATGTCATCTGCAGAACCCGAACCGTCAACGATCGTAGAGTTTTCTTTGGTGATCGAAATTTTCTTCGCAGAACCTAAGTCTTCCAAGGTTACTTTTTCGAGGCTCAGGCCAACTTCTTCAGAGATTACCTGACCACCGGTCAAAACAGCGATGTCTTGCAACATGGCTTTACGACGATCGCCGAAACCAGGTGCCTTGACTGCGCAGACTTTAACGATGCCGCGCATGCTGTTGACAACCAATGTGGCCAATGCTTCGCCTTCGATGTCTTCCGCGATAATCAATAACGGCTTGCTAGATTTAGCAACCGCTTCAAGAATCGGCAACAGTTCACGAATGTTAGAGATTTTCTTGTCAAACAAAAGAATCATTGGCTCTTCGAGTTCGGCAGCCATAGAAGCCTGATCGGTTACGAAGTAAGGAGACAGATAACCGCGGTCAAACTGCATGCCTTCGACAACTTCCAGCTCGTTATCGAGCGAAGTGCCTTCTTCAACCGTAATGACGCCTTCTTTGCCCACTTTGCCCATCGCTTCAGCAATGATGTCACCGACGCTCGCGTCAGAGTTGGCTGAAATGGTGCCAACTTGAGCGATTGCTTTGCTATCGGTACAAGGGGTTGAATTTTCTTGCAAGTTCTTAACTGCAGCAGTGACTGCTTTGTCGATGCCTCGCTTGAGGTCCATTGGGTTCATGCCCGCAGCAACGGCTTTCATGCCTTCACGCACAATGGCTTGAGCCAGTACGGTTGCAGTGGTGGTGCCGTCACCGGCAGCATCAGAAGTTTGCGAAGAAACCTCTTTCACCATTTGCGCACCCATGTTTTCGAACTTGTCTTCGAGTTCGATTTCTTTGGCCACAGAAACACCGTCTTTAGTCACGGTTGGGGCACCAAAGCTCTTGTCCAGAACCACGTTACGACCTTTAGGGCCGAGGGTCACTTTGACAGCATTGGCGAGAATATTTACACCATTGACCATACGCGAACGCGCATCATCACCAAATTTTACGTCTTTTGCACTCATTTGAAATTAAGCCTCTTGTCCGAATTATTCAACAATTGCGATGATGTCATCTTCGCGCATAATCAGCAGTTCTTCACCGTCAACTTTGACCTCAGTACCTGAGTACTTGCCAAAATAGACGCTGTCGCCTGGTTTAACATCGAGGGCGCGTAAGTCGCCAGAATCAGTAATCTTGCCATTACCAACAGCTAGTATCTCACCCATACTCGGTTTTTCAGTTGCAGAGTCAGGAATCACGATGCCACCGGCAGTGGTACGCTCTTCTTCCTTTCGCCTGACGATAACTCGATCATGCAATGGTCGAATGTTCATTGTTTCTACGCTCCGTAGTTTCTGGTTAAAACGTTCCACTCGCATAGAGTGGAATTTAATGGTTGATAACTGGCACTCTGCAAACGAGAGTGCTAGCACTCGAACCTTAGGAGTGCCAATAATATGCAGCAACTCGTTCGAGTCAAGGGAAATAAGGGGTGATAAGATTAATTCAAGGCCAATCGGCTGGATTCACGATTTTTTATTCATCGCGATGGTATTTTACGTCCTCAATCACCTCACTGCTGGCCGGTGAGCGATGCATCGGTGCCGAATGATTTGGCACAATCAATCGACTAGCGAGTCGACTAACCAACCAAACTCGGGTTGGCGGGAACAACAACAAGAAGCCAATCGAATCAGTGAAAAAACCGGGCGTTAACAACAGAGCTCCGGCGACCAGTAGCCCTAAACCTTCCAACATTTCATGGGCCGGCAATTCATTTGACTGCAATTTTTGCTGCGCTCGTTTTAACGTAGACAGGCCTTGCACGCGCAATAGCCAGACACCGATAACCGCGGTCAAAACGATCAGCAGCAAAGTCCAACCTACGCCCAGCTGTTCGCCAACTTGCAAGAACAAGTAAATTTCGAAGATAGGGACTGCGAGAAAAAAAACTGCAAACAATGGAAACATATTTTCAAACGTTATATAGGGTTAGGCCATTTCGAAATATGGCCAAAATACGTGCTATACCTGCTAAATATACTAGCGCGGGTAACACACTCTACGGAACAAGATGTGGGCAGCATATCACTGAATCAAGCGATTTCGGCAAAATCGGCTTGCCATGCCCGCCAGACCAATGCTCATACTCGCTCGAATGAGTCGATTCGATTTGGAATGCGGCAGCCAATAAAAAAATAATCTCACTGATGGGGAAGGTTTTGACTAAAATTAACTCTAAGCATCATAGACAAGAATGATTCATGCTCGACCCCGAGCCCGACTTCAGGATCGAATTCAATCACTATCCGTTGAATCAAGCGGAATTGAAACACTCTGAATCTGGCATGGGCAACCTCAAAACTAGCGGAGCAACAGACATTTCACTCTTCATGACAGGTTCCAACCACCCCACTATTACTAACTCGATGCGGCGAGTCCTCGCATGAGAAGTTTATTGATTGCCTCTCAGCTGTTGCTCCTTTCGTTGTTTAGTCTTAGCCCAGCCACCGCTCAAGAAGACGAACTGCTGCCGCCCGAGCAAGCATTTGCGCTGAGTGCTTGGCTGCAGGGCGACAGAGTTATCGCCGAATATCGTATCGCAGATGGCTACTACCTCTATCGAAAGCGTTTCAAATTCGAAGTTGACGGCAGCGATCAGCCCACTCGTCTCGGTTCAATCGAGTTCCCAAGAGGTGCGAAGGTCGTTGATGAGTTTTTTGGCGAAGTGGAAACCTATCGCGACTCGGTCAAGATCGAACTACCCCTGTTATTCGATCAGACCAAACCCCGCCGGGTCAGACTAAAAACGGTTAGTCAGGGCTGCGCTGATATCGGCGTCTGCTACCCGCCGATGACTCAATCGGTTAATTTGGTGCTGGCCTCGACCTCGAAGGTTACCGCCACCGAGTGGCGAGCAGATGACACCCAGGTCAGCGCGCAGGTCAAGGCTCAAAACAAAAGCGTGAACAACTTGCTGCTATCGTTCAATTCAACATCCAATTCGCAACAAAGCCCCTCACTGAATGATTTAGCGAACCTTGGGGAAACTCTCGGGCTAGGCGACGATGACGATATTCTGCACCCTGACCAAGCCTTCGTCTTATCGACAAAAGCAATCGCCAATGGCGGCATTAGAACGCATCTTCTATTGGCCGAAAACGTCTACGTTTATCGGGATAAGTTCAATTTCGAAATAACCCGCGGTGATGGGCATCAGTTGGGCGAAGTGCAATTGCCCAAGGGTAAACAAAAGTTCGACGAGTTTTTTGGCGACACCGAAGTGATTTACGATCAGC
>CBDTWQ010000224.1:0-3962 GCA_965364115.1 uncultured Gammaproteobacteria bacterium
CAGAATGCGGCTGCCATCGGGTTCACCGACCAGACCGCGCAAATAAATTTGGCTCATCTGCAGTTGAGCATAGCTGGCAATTGGCACATGACAGCCGCCGTTCAATGCCCGATTGACGGCGCGCTCAGCCCGCGCAACTAAGGTGGTGTTGGGATCGGTTAATGGCTCGATCAATTCGCGTGTGCGGTCATCGTCGCAGCGAATCTCGATTCCAAGAATACCTTGGCCGATTGCTGGCAAACAAACTTCAGGTTCGATCGCAGAGGCAATGCGCGCCTCCATTCCTAACCGCTGCAAACCGGCCGCGGCGAGAATGATCGCGTCGTAGTTACCGGCATCGAGTTTGGCCAAGCGCGTGTTGACGTTGCCGCGCAGCCATTCAACCCGCAAATGCGAAAAACCTTCAAGAATCTGTGCTTGCCGACGCAGGCTAGAGGTGCCCACCAAAGCCCCTGCGGGCATCGCATCTAAACTGCCAAATTGATTCGAAACGAAAGCGTCTCGTGGGTCTTCTCGGGCCATCACCAAGGCCAATTCGAGGCCAGCTGGAAATTCCATCGGAACATCCTTTAGAGAGTGCACCGCGAGATCCGCGCGACCGTCGAGCAGGCCTTGTTCTAATTCCTTAACGAACAGCCCCTTCCCACCCACTTTGGACAAGGGAGTGTCTAGCATTTTGTCTGCGCGGGTTGTCATTTCCAACAGCGTGACCTCAAGACTGCTGTGCAATCGACGCAGCTCGCTGGCAACGTGCTCGGCCTGCCACAATGCCAGCGGACTGGCTCGTGTGGCGATGACTAGTTTGCTTCGACTCGGTTGCATGGGCTTATAAACTAGAGGTTTTTAATGATTTTTCGCACCCCCGCCAAATGGCGACGGCTGACTTCAAGACTGCCTTCTATATCGCGAAAGATTACCTGGGGGGTGTCATTCTGGGTGCGCATTCCGGCAATTTTAGTGATGTTGACCAAAGCATTTCGGTGAACCCGATGAAACTGCTCGGGATATTCTTCCTCAAGCGCTTTCAGCGCATCCTCAATTAAAACCTCACCTTTGGTGTAACGTACGGTGACGTATTTCTGTTCGGCGTGAAAGTAGTAGATGTCGTCAATTGGCACCAGCACCAGATTGCCGCGCACTCGCGCGCATATATGCCGGCGAGCTTCGAGGCTCGACAAAACGGCTTCATCTTTGCTGATTTGCGCTCGTGTGGGTCGAGTGGCCGCTTCGAAAGAGGCCTGCAAAAGATCCTGTTTAACCGGTTTTAACAGATAGCCTAAGGCGTGCGTCTCGAAAGCCTCTAGGGCGTGGTCGGAATAAGCGGTGGTGAAAATTACTGCTGGCGGCTGATCTAGTCTTGAAAGGTGGCGGGCCGCTTCAATGCCGTCCATGGCGGGCATTCGTATGTCCATCAGAACAATTTCGGGCTCAAGGCTCTGAACCAAAGCGATGGCTTCGAGCCCATTCACCGCTTCTCCCACAACTTCGTGCGTTTGCAGATTACCAACCATTCGGGCTAGCCGGTCGCGCGCTGGTTTTTCGTCGTCGACAATTAGGACTTTCACCCAGCCACCTCAATCGGGATATGCAACTTGACCTTGTAACGCGTGTTGGTCTCTTCGACTTCTAGTGTCGCCGCGCCGCCAAAAGCCAAAGTTAAGCGTTCACTAATATTGTTCAGCGCCATTTGATTACCTTTACGTCGATCGCCACCGGGTGAGGACACTAAAGGATTGGCAATGCTGATTTCTATGCCGTCGTGCTGCTGCTCGATCCAAATATCAATCACGCCCCCATCTGGCAGTGGCTCGACACCATGATAGATCGCATTTTCAACCAGCGGTTGCAAGGTTAACGCCGGCAGGTTTAAGTTAAGCGATGCCTCGGGCAAGCGCCAATTAATCTGAAGACGCTCACCCAAGCGCAAATCTTCGAGTGCAATATAGCTTTGCGTCAGCTCAATTTCTTGCTGCAAGGAAATGCTGGCTTCAGCCGCAAGGCTAGCGCGGAAAAGGTCAGACAGATTCTCGATTGCTCGCTCAGCCAGGTCAGGTTGATCATGCGTGAGACTGGCAATGGTGTTCATGCTATTGAACAGGAAATGAGGTCGAATTCGCGCTTGCAAGGCTTGCAAACGCGCTTGCGCCTGGGTTTGTAAGCGTAATGCAGATTCGTAATGAAGGTAAAAGTAACGCAGCGCCAGGCCAACCAAAATGAGCGCGATCGAAAGATTGCGCACCAGAATGAAGGCGATGTCTAACCCAGTCAGCGAAAAGTTCAGTATGTGGTCGAAGCTGAGGCTCAAAAAACTCGCTAGTAAGGTCATCAGTAGGGTGACCCCAATTGCAGTGGCGGTGGTCTGTATGTGGTTGCCAAACCAGTTCATCCGCTCCAACAAACACAGCACTGCGGCTGTCGATAAACTGATCCAAAGCATCACCACCGAGATCAGCGCGATATGGATGAACAGGTCACCTTTGCCGAAACCGACCAACGCGAAAACGATAGCGATCAATTCGACCACCAACAGCAGGCGCAGAAACACCTCACCATTGCAAAAATTGGGCAGGTAGTTGGTTATTTCGGCGCCGGCAATACTTTTTTCAGAATTATCAGGCATAAGGAGTTGATTTGTTGATCGCGCACTGTAAGCATACATCAATATCAACATTTATGTGCCAACACGCCGATTTAGGATGATCATTCTTCGATCGCGGAGGCTAGCCGAAAACTGCTATGAATCAAAAAGATAAGCGCCTATGGGGTGGTCGTTTCAGCGAAGCCACCGATGAATTTGTGCAAGCATTTACTGCTTCGGTCAGCTTTGACCGACGGCTAGCCGATGCCGACATTGATGGCTCTCTTGCGCATGCGAAAATGTTGCAACGAATTGACCTACTGGATGCCGCTGAGCTGCAACAGATTGAGCAAGGTCTCGGTCAAATTCGGCTGGAGATAGCCGAGCAACGTTTTCAATGGTCAGTGGCGTTGGAAGACGTGCATATGAACATCGAGGCACGGCTCACCGAGTTGATTGGTGACGCCGGAAAGAAGCTGCACACTGGAAGGTCGCGCAATGATCAAGTGGCAACCGACATTCGGTTGTATCTTCGCGAGCAGATCGATTTTTGCCGAGACGGCATTCGCAGCCTACAAAGCGGCTTGTTGGACTTAGCCGAAGCCCAAGCGCACACGATTCTGCCCGGCTTTACCCACTTGCAAGTGGCACAACCGGTTAGTTTCGGGCATCACTTAATGGCCTGGTTCGAAATGCTTGAGCGCGACCACGACCGGCTGGGCGACTGCCGCCAACGGATGAACCAAATGCCGCTTGGCAGCGCCGCACTGGCAGGCACCTCCTATCCGCTCGACCGCGCCTACACCTCGCAATTGCTTGGTTTCGATCAACCTTGTCGCAATTCCATCGACGCCGTGTCAGACCGTGATTTTGCAATCGAATTCTGCGCTGCGTCGGCAGTCTGCATGATGCATTTATCCCGCATTTCAGAGGAACTGGTGTTGTGGTCTTCAGCGCAGTTCGATTTTATTCGGCTGCCCGATCGCTACTGCACCGGCTCGTCGATCATGCCGCAAAAGAAAAACCCAGATGTGCCAGAACTAGTGCGAGGCAAGAGTGGGCGGGTTTATGGTCATTTGATGAGTTTGCTAACGCTGATGAAGTCACAACCCTTGGCTTACAATAAAGACAATCAAGAAGATAAAGAGCCTTTGTTCGACACCATTGACACCTTAGTGGGTTCATTGCGCGCGTTTGCCGACATGATTCCAGCGATTGAAGTGAATGCCGATAAAATGCGCCAGGCCGCGCAACAAGGTTATGCCACCGCGACCGACTTGGCTGACTATCTAGTGAAGAAAGGCGTCGCCTTTAGAGATGCACACGAAACGGTTGGGCAGGCGGTGGCCTTTGCGATCAAAGCCGAGAAAGATTTAAGCGAATG
>CBDTWQ010000225.1:0-3913 GCA_965364115.1 uncultured Gammaproteobacteria bacterium
GGGGTGTTTTACAGTTTCGAGGATGACCCCGATTTTCTGTTTGCCGACATTCATCAAGATGGGCGCAGCTTATATCCCGGCACTGGCTTTGCAGAAGAGACCGGCGCCGGTGCAGCGGTTGGTACCAAGCTCAATATTCCTGTTCCGCCATTTTCAAATGACGATGTTTTCGACGACGTTTGGCCAGCAGTCGAAACTTATCTGCGCAAAAACGAACCTGAATTCATTCTGCTGCAATGCGGTGCCGATAGCATCAAAGGCGACCCAATCACCAACCTAGAATTCACCCCAGCTTCGCATGCCCGCGCCGCAGCTAGTCTTCGAGAGATTGCAGATGAAACCTGTCATGGTCGTCTATTGGCGATGGGTGGCGGTGGTTATAATCACGACAACATTGCAAAGACTTGGGCCGCTGTGGTGAATGCGATGACCCAGTGAATCAGATGATCATGTCTGCCGACAAATTGTTTCATTCCCAACGAATGGGCTCTTCACCGACGATCGCGGCTTCCAACAATTCGATGATAGGCAGAGCTCGAGTGTGCAGGCTCACCTCGCGTTGAGCGTCTTCTGAATCAATTTCACGCGCGTTATCTAGCGGAACGTGAGCCAATGAATTCTTCAGATTTTGAAGCGCTTTGGAGACATCATCAGCGCCAATAGCACTCGGAGTTTCGTGTCCATATCCCATCATTTCGAGAACTTTAGCGGCATGATCGCCCAACATCGTGATACTGGGGTGTCCTTTGGTTTTAAACACTATCATCGTTTAGACCGAGCCTTTGTTAAGCAAATATTGCAAAATTCCACCGGCTTCGTAGTAGCTCACTTCATCCTGCGTATCAATCCGGCACAAGACATCTAGTACCAGCCTACTACCTGTTCGATCGTTCACCGTCAGTTCAAGTTTTTGCCCCGCTTCGATGCCACCTTGCATGCCACTAATGCTAATCGTTTGTTCACCGTTGAGCTTCAACCGATGCCGATCAAAACCGTCGATGAACTCGAGCGGCAACACACCCATACCAATTAAATTGGATCGATGGATACGCTCAAAACTCTCCGCAATTACCGCCTTAACACCTAACAACCTAGTACCTTTGGCCGCCCAATCTCGACTGGAGCCGGTGCCATACTCCTTTCCGGCTATGATCACTAAAGGGGTGTTGCTCTCCTGATAGCGCATCGCGGCAGCAAAAATACTCATTTGCTCGCCACTCGGCAGATGTCGTGTCACACCGCCATCGACGTTCGGCGTCATTTCATTGCGAATACGCGGGTTAGCAAAAGTTCCACGCATCATCACTTGATGATTACCTCGTCGCGCGCCATATGAATTGAAATCTCCGACCTTGACGTCATGTTCACGCAGATATTCGCCTGCGGGACTATCCAACGCAATTGAACCCGCCGGGGAAATATGGTCGGTCGTAATCGAATCACCCAACAGGGCCAAAATTCGAGCCTCAATGACAGGCTGCAGTTGCCCGCTATTATCTAAGCCAAAAAAATCGGGGTTACGAATATAGGTCGATGACGGGTCCCAATCGTAGGTCAAGTTTGTGCCAACCTCGATATCCTGCCAAATTCGATCACCGCTGAAAACGTCTTTATATTGCTTCGTGAACATCGCGTTGTTGACCTTCAACACTTCGTCGGCAATGGCTTCATTGCTAGGCCAAATGTCACGCAGATAAACTGCTTGGCCGTCGGAACCTTGACCAATTGGCTCTTGAGTCAGATCGATCAGGGTGGTTCCTGCCAGCGCATAAGCGACCACCAACGGCGGCGAAGCCAACCAGTTGGCCTTAACTTGCTGATGGATTCGCCCTTCAAAATTTCGATTTCCAGATAATACACTGGCAACCGCCAGTTCTTTATCAACAATCTGCTGGTCGACCCACTCCGGCAGCGGACCCGAATTACCGATACAGGATGTGCACCCATAGCCCACCAGATTAAAGCCGATCGCGTCCAGTTCCTGCTGCAAGCCGCTGACGGTTAAATATTCGGTCACCACCTTGGAACCCGGGGCCAAAGATGTTTTAACCCAGGGTTTAGGCATCAAGCCAACGGCACGCGCATTACGCGCCATCAAACCGGCAGCCATCATCACTTTGGGATTAGACGTATTAGTGCAGGAAGTAATGGCTGCGATCACCACATCGCCATCGAGCAATTCATCTTTTGATTGCCGCAACCCAGGGACTTGCGCTACGAGACCTTCGGCCACTGCCTTAATGTCGCCTAAGGCGACTCGGTCCTGCGGTCGTTTGGGGCCCGCTAACGAAGCCTCCACCGAAGACAAATCGAGCGTTAAACTGCTGCTAAAAACTGGATCGGCCGATTCGGATTGATACCAAAGCCCTTGCGCACGACTGTAAGCCTCAACCAGTTTTAAGGTTTCTGGCGAGCGACCGGTCAATCGAAGATATTTAAGGGTTTCCTGATCAACCGGAAAGAACCCACAGGTTGCCCCATATTCGGGCGCCATATTGGACAAGGTCGCTCGATCAGCTAAAGGCAACTGATCAATTCCCCGTCCATAAAATTCAACAAACTTGCCGACCACACCATGTTTTCGCAACATTTGAGTAACAGTTAAAACGAGATCTGTAGCCGTTATCCCCTCTTTTAGTTGCCCCGTGAACTGAAAACCGACAACTTCAGGAATCAACAGCGATATCGGCTGTCCCAGCATTGCGGCCTCGGCTTCAATCCCGCCAACGCCCCAACCGAGCACACCCAAGCCATTGACCATGGTGGTGTGGGAGTCAGTTCCTACCAAAGTGTCGGGGAATGCATAGGTTTTGCCATCGAAGTCACGTTGCCAAACAGTTTGCGCTAAATATTCGAGATTAACCTGATGGCATATTCCAGTTCCGGGGGGAATCACCCGAAGGTTATCGAACACTTCAGCGCCCCACTTGAGGAATCGGTAGCGTTCATCGTTGCGCTTCACTTCCAGTGAAACATTGATGCCGAACGCTTTGTTGTGCGCAAACTCGTCGACCATCAGTGAATGATCAATCACTAAGTCAACTGGAATATCGGGATTTATCCGCTGCGGCTGACCGTTTGCTGCGTCGCGCATCGCGGCCAAATCAACCAAGGCCGGTACACCGGTGAAATCTTGCATCAATACTCGCGCCGGTTGGAAGCTAACCTCGCGAGGCCCTCCTTGCGATTGACTCCATTTGGCAAAGGCGGCGACATCGCCTTGCGATTTTTCATCGCCCAGATCAAAGCGCAGAACATTTTCTAACAGAACTTTGAGCGAATAAGGTAACTGTTCAATCTCAGGGAATTGCTCAGCGAGCTTAGCAAGGCTGTAATAATGAAATTCGCTGCCATCAATATCGAGCTGACTTAGGGTTTTAAAACTGTCTTGTCCAAGTTGCATTGGTCGCGCTCCCGTTGTTGCTGTTGCTCGCCCTGCCGTAACGATTTCTGCCTAGACGCAGGAATATTGAATGACATTTGGGTCTTGCAAGTCGACCTTTTTGCCCAAACTAATGTGACCCGAGCCAAAAAGAATGAAATCTTCACGTCGAAGATAGATGTCTTGCCCGCCCGAACTGCGAATAAATGTGCCATTGGTGCTTTGATCGACCATCAAGAACTTGCCACGACGGAACTCTATTTTTGAATGATAGCGTGAGATTAACTCGCCTTTCACCACAAGCTGACAATCTTGACCACGGCCCATCACAAAAGTTTCACTATCGGTAAGAATGGAGTGTGATTTGCGATTGAATTTCAGCGTTAGTTTGCTGGCTTGGTCTTGCTGCGCCATGTCGGGAATACTGCTGGAAGTCGTCATTCGCGTCATGTCGTCTTCCTGCTTCCAGGCAAATAGATACACATCAAGCTGTTCGCTTTTGCCTTTAACCCGCAATCGATCATAGGGCCG
>CBDTWQ010000226.1:0-3912 GCA_965364115.1 uncultured Gammaproteobacteria bacterium
CATGATGGTTTCAGGCAATGCCATGCCGACGCGGATGACGTGTTTAGTTGGTTTGACTACCGTAGCAGAGGGTTTGATCAGGAGTCTAAACGCGGTCTGCGAATCGATCATTTGCTGGTCTCCGAGTCACTCCGCTCGAGCGTTGTCTCGGCTGGCGTTGATTACGATGTTCGTGGCATGGAGAAGCCGTCCGATCATGCGCCAGCCTGGATTGAACTAAAAATTACGAGTTAAAGATTTCCAACTTTAAGATGCCGAATTAATCTGGGAATGTCTGAAACTTTTGCCTTGATGGTGAATGGTCGAGATAGATTTCGGATGATTGGTAATCGATAAACTAACTAAGGGATTAACTATGTTCGGCAAACTCAATCAAATTCCCAGCCCATCGCAGGCCTTGCCTGGGCGCCAGCAAGCGGTTGTAATCAATCCGATGCATGCTGTTTTAGGCACTTCGATGGTCGAGCCTTTTCCGAGCGAATCAGCCCAAGTGGTGATTGGTATGGGTTGTTTTTGGGGTGCTGAACGTAAGTTTTGGAACCTCCCCGGGGTGCATACTACCGCAGTGGGCTATGCTGCGGGGAATACGCCCAACCCGAGCTATCAAGAGGTTTGCACCGGCATGACCGGGCACAATGAGGTGGTGCTAGTCGTTTATATGCCGGTACAAATTGAATTCGATTCATTGCTGAAGACTTTTTGGGAGTCGCATAACCCCACTCAAGGTATGGCTCAAGGTAATGATCAGGGAACTCAGTATCGATCCGCAATTTACACTAACCTTGATAGTCAGAAAGTGGCTGCAGAGCGCAGCTTGCAACAATACCAGCGAAAAATTCAGGAAGGCGGCTATACTAAAATTACTACCGAAATTCAGGAGGCTGGACCATTTTATTATGCGGAGGACTACCACCAACAATACCTGCAAAAAAACCCGAGCGGTTACTGCGGATTAGGTGGTACCGGGATATCGTGCTAACCCTAAATCGAGGGTTTAATAACTAACTTAAACGATTCGCAAGAATCGTTTATTACCCCGTCTCTGCTGATATTGGCATCATGCCATGACAGTGCCAATCGCTTGCTTTTGTCGTTCAATAGGATTAGCCGTGTCCCGGCTTAGGATAACCTTTCAAGGTTTGGTTTTTCGGCGTAGGATCGCCGACGATATCGATCGAGGCTGATGTGGACTGGTCAATTCCGAGTTTAATCTCGCGTTTCTATAGCTTCAAGTATGTGATAGGTGCGGCTTTCGTTTGGCTTGGCGTGCTTGCCTACGGTTTGGCGATTTATAGCACTCAAGTCTATCGCGACCAAGCACTCGAGAATCAAGCCGAAACTCTGCAAGTCATGTTGGCGTCGAAGAGTCAGGAAGCATTAGCTAATCTCTATCAAAGACAGATTGAATTCGCAGATAGGCTGTCGAAGAACCGCGGTTTTGTCGAAGTCCTGAGGCAGAGTGATGCCAAAGAGACTGAAGTTTGGTTGCAAGCAAACTTTGCTGGCTTGCAGGCAGAAACATTAGGCCTCAATTTAAAAGACATTGTGCTGCGAGACCAGTCTGGCAGCCTAATTGTGCAAAGCTTTGAGGGCGGCGCTGAAGCGCACCGAGGTTGTCCAGAAGCGCTTAAGTTTTTCAAAACACCAATAAACCCAGAGACAGCCCGTAAGAATGTGCTCTGCAGTTTCGACGGCCAGCCTTACACAGAAATTCTGCTGCCCGTCGAGAATTCTGAAGCTGAAGTTTACTTGCATATTGTGGCCTTTGCGGTCGACGGTCTGAAATCAATTGAGCGGTTGTCAGCCTCTCCAATTCGGATCAACAATGGAATGGGCGATGTGATCTACCAATCATCTAGTTGGGTTGGTGTTGAAGATGACGCTTTTATATATTTAACTCACAAAATTTATGGTGATGACGCGTTTCTGGGCGCTTCTATCACAGTTGCCTACGACCAACGACTCTTGCTCGCTCGATTGGACCAGACTGAGGCGAAATTCTTTATCGTTACTACGATTGCGACTCTAATGGCTTTATTCTCAGTATTATTCTTGTTGAATAAAGCCTTCGAGCCGATGAGCCGGTTACGTAACTCGGTCGGTGCGTTGTTAACCGGGAAATATGCGCCGATAGATGAAGAGAAACTGCCCAGTGAATTACGCGATCTGGTTATCGCTTATAACGAAATGGTAGGAGGTCTTGAAGCCGAAACGATTTCTAGACGTGATATTGAAGAAAGACTGCGCTCCGAAAAAGATTTCATTTCAACCACGCTGGACTCGATTAGTAATCCGGTAATCGTGATCGATTCAAAAGACCGAATAAAGCTAGCAAACCCGAGTGCTGCAGAGTTGTTTGCGGTCTCTCAGACTAGCCTACTCGATAACTCAGTGCACGAAGCCTTGGTGCTCTATACCAATCGTGAAAAGACCCAAGTCGTTGATATCAAGCAATTGCTCAGTCGCAAGATATCGATTAGTTCGATGTATTTTTTCAGCCCTGAACGAACCATGGTAGAACTCGAATTTTCGGCGTCACCGATGATTGATATGGAAACCGAAGATGTGGGTTATGTGATTATCCTCATAGATGTTTCAGAGGACCGCAAGTTAAGGCGCAAGCTGAGTTATGAAGGCAGCCATGACCAACTGACACGGCTGTTGAACCGGAATGCGTTTGAGCAAAAATTTGAAAGTTTGTTAGACGATGATGATTCTACGCAGCCGCAACATTTGATTGCTTACCTAGATATCGATCAGTTCCGAATTGTCAATGAAACCTGTGGTAGCACGGCAGGTGATTTATTACTCAAACAGGTCAGTGCGATTATTAAGTCGTACGTCCGCAAGGCAGATTATTTGGCAAGGTTAAGCGGCGATGAATTTGGTCTTATTGTGCCGTTTTTTGAAATGGATGACGCGTTGCAGGCGATTCAAAAAATCATCATCGAGATTCAGCAAACGCCGTTTATATGGAATCAATACGAATATGACATCACGATAAGTGCTGGAGTGATGAGTTTTGGCCGAATCTCTGATGAATATAGCGAGATCTACTCAAAAATCTCCACCGCCTGTTTTCTAGCGAAACAGAATGGTGGTAATCAATATCACTTTATTCATGAAAACGATGAAAAAGTATTGGCTCAGCGAGAGTCCATGGAGTGGGTCTCTGGAATTATGGAGGGCATCTCTGAGCAACGTTTTTGTTTGTATGTGCAACCGATTGTGTCGATCGATGAGGCGAGTAATCCAACTCACTATGAAGTTTTGATTCGCTACCGTAGCCCGAATGGTGAGATCGTTTCGCCCGGCGATTTTCTGCCGCCCGCAGAGCGCTACAACTTGATTGAACGGATCGATGTTTGGGTAGTGACGAGTGTGATCGAGTGGTTGGAAAAGCACCAATCGTCGTTGCCCGATATCATGCTCTCGGTCAACCTCTCGGGTCGCAGCATTGGTTCAAAGACCTTCCACAAATTTTTGTTAGATATCCTTTCTTCCAGCTCGATTGATTTAAAAGCCTTATGCTTTGAGATCACAGAAACCGCGGTGGTTGAAAATGTGGAAAGGTCGGTTGAATTCATCAAATCGATAAAAGCCTTGGGCGCTAAATTCTCGCTTGACGATTTTGGTTCCGGGATGTCTTCTTTTAGCTATCTGAAACAGTTTCCGGTCGACTTCCTGAAAATTGATGGCGAGTTTATTCGCGATATCATTGAAGACGACAAGAGCTTTGTGTTCGTTCGCTCGATGACCGAAGTTGGCCATTGCCTCGATATGAAAGTGATCGCCGAGTTTGTCGAATCGGACACCATGTTTGATAAACTGCGCTTGGCCAATGTCGATTTCGTGCAAGGCTATACCGTCGGTCGGCCAGTCGATATTGCGACATTAACTCAGTCTGACGAG
>CBDTWQ010000227.1:0-3905 GCA_965364115.1 uncultured Gammaproteobacteria bacterium
GATGGGATTGGCGCAGATATTTCACCAGTGATGATCAAAGTCGTCGATGCGGCGGTGGCTTCGGCTTATGCCGGTCAGAAGTCGATTGCGTGGATGGAAATTTATGCAGGTGAAAAAGCAACCAGTATTTATGGCGAAGACCAATGGTTGCCTGATGAAACATTGGAAGCGATGAAAGAATTTGTGGTTTCGATCAAAGGGCCACTGACCACCCCGATCGGTGGTGGCATTCGTTCGCTTAATGTGTCGATTCGGCAACGCCTTGATTTATACGCCTGTGTTCGCCCGGTGCGTTACTTCAATGGCATCGAGACGCCATTGAAACGGCCTGAAGACACCAAGATGACGATTTTTCGCGAGAATACTGAAGACATATATGCCGGAATTGAATGGGAATCGGGCAGCGAAGAAGTGAAAAAGGTGATTCGCTTTTTGACTGAGGAAATGAATGTTACCAGCATTCGTTTTCCGCAAACCTCTGGCATTGGGGTTAAACCCGTGTCTTCTGAAGGCACTCGACGCTTAGTACGCAAAGCACTGCAATACGCGATCGACAATGATAGTAGCTCGGTTTCGTTGGTGCACAAAGGCAATATCATGAAGTTTACCGAGGGTGCATTCCGCAATTGGGGTTATGAGTTGGCTAAGGAACTCTATGGGGCCGAAGAAACAGATGGTGGCCCTTGGTGTTCTTTTACTAATCCTAAGACCGGTAATCCAATTGTGGTGAAAGACATCATTGCAGATAACTTCTTGCAGCAAATTGTGCTGCGGCCAACGGAATATGACGTAATTGCTACGCTGAACCTGAACGGTGATTACATTTCTGATGCACTCGCCGCACAAGTGGGTGGTATTGGCATTGCGCCTGGCGCGAACATTGCGGACACTATCGGTGTTTTCGAGGCAACCCATGGTACTGCGCCGAAATATGCGGGATTGAACAAAGTTAACCCGGGGTCGATCATTTTATCGGCTGAAATGATGTTGCGCTATATGGGTTGGAATGAAGCGGCGGACAAAATTATTGCTGGAATGGAAGGCGCTATTGGGGCGAAGAAAGTGACATATGATTTGGCGCGTAATGAACCGTCCGCGACTGAATTGAGCACATCAGATTTTGGCGATGCAGTGATTTCCTACATGTAAGAGATAGCTGAGGCCGGTCCTTAATTAGCATTACGCCATTCGGACCATCAGGCAACTTTGTCAAATTGGCACATGATTTACAAAACAACGCGGATACCTTGGTCTTAAGGCAGCTCCACTCGATGCAAGCCCGTGTCACGGATGATGCGAGCTGAAATCTCCTCCACCGACATCTCTGAAGTATTAATGAAACTGATCTGATGCCTGCGATACATATTCTCTACCGCGCGCAGTTCATAACGGCATTGGGCCATTGATGCGTAGCGACTATCGGGCTTGCGAACTTGGCGAATGCTGACCAACCGATTTAAATTGGTGGTTAAACCGAACAACCGACTCTTGAATGGACGTATCGGAGCGGGCAAGTTTTCGTCTTCCATGTCCTCTTCGGTAATCGGGTAATTGGCAGCCTTGAGACCAAACTGAAGGGCCAAATAAAGGCAACTGGGGGTTTTCCCTGAACGTGAAACACCCACTAGAATGACGTCAGCTTCATCATAGTTTTGAGTTTTCCCGCCGTCATCGTGAATCATCGTGTATTCAATCGCATCGATGCGGGAATCGTACAAGCCGCTGTTAACCGTGCGGTGAGATTGGCCCGGTTGATGATGCTGTGTGGCCAAAGCAGTTTCGAGCAGTGGCAAAAAATCACCCAACGGGTCGATCACTAAAGCACTGCATTGATTAACGACTGCCATCAAGTCAGGGTCATCAATGGTGCAGATCGCGATCGGCAACTGGCCGGTTTGCTCTATATTGCTGTCGATCTCTTGCCGAACGGCTTCGGCCTTATCGAGCGTATCAACGAACGGCACCGTTCGAATTTGAAATTGATGATCCGGAAACTGCGCCAGCAGACTCAGCCCAAGGGTTTCGGCCGTAATCGCGGTGCCGTTGGAAAGAAAGTAAACCTGACGTGTGCTCTGACTCATTGCTGTTGTAGTATATCGCATTCCAACCACTATGATTGAAGACCAACGCGTGAACACTCCCTCGTTAGAAAATGTGATCTCCCTTGAACAATTGAATATGAAGGATGTCGGCCGAGTCGGCGGCAAAAATGCATCGTTAGGCGAAATGATTAGTAATCTCGGCAGTCTCGGGGTAGCGGTGCCCGGCGGTTTCGCGACCACAGCAGATGCCTTTGAGCGTTTTCTTGATCAGGCGGGCATACGCGAAAAAATTCACGCTCGACTGAAGCAACTAGACACCGATGACGTGAACCAATTGGCCATCGCTGGGAAAGAAATTCGAACTTTGATTATCGATGCCACCCTGCCCGCCGATCTGCAAACAGACATCGCAACCGCCTACGCTGAGATGTCGACCGATGGGGTTGACGCCACCGTGGCGGTGCGCTCTTCGGCAACCGCCGAAGACCTGCCCGATGCCTCATTTGCAGGTCAGCAAGAAACCTATTTGAACATCAAAGGAATCGACCAAATACTGCACTCGGTCAAATTGGTTTTTGCCTCATTATTCAATGACCGCGCCATTTCTTATCGGGTTCATCAAGGTTTTGAGCACGCCGAAGTTTCCCTCTCAGCGGGTGTGCAACGAATGGTACGCAGCGATCTGGCATCTAGTGGCGTGATGTTCAGCATCGATACCGAGTCAGGATTTGAGGACGTGGTTTTCATCACCAGCAGTTATGGCTTGGGTGAAACCGTGGTTCAAGGCGCGGTTAATCCTGATGAATTTTATGTTTACAAGAAGAGCCTTGGCCTGGCTGAGCGCAGCATTTTGCAGCGAAACATCGGCAGCAAGCTGATTAAAATGATCTACGCATCGAGTGATTCTCCCGAGCACGCGATCCAAACCGTGGCGGTTGATGCGGAGGATCGTAAGCAATTTTCTATCAACGACGCGGATGTGACTGAACTGGCGAAAATGGCGGTTACGATTGAGCAGCATTACGCGCGTCCGATGGACATTGAATGGGCCAAAGACGGTGAGAATGGGAAACTCTACATTGTCCAAGCTCGGCCCGAAACCGTGCAATCGCGGTCTGGTCAGATAATTGAACGCTATGTGTTGCAGGAAACCGCAGAGCCTTTGGTCAGCGGGCGAGCCGTTGGCCAACGAATTGGTCAAGGTCCGGCGAAGGTGATCAGCCAACTATCGCAAATGGATCAAATTCAGCCAGGCGATGTGCTGGTAACCGACATGACCGACCCAGATTGGGAACCGATCATGAAACGCGCGGCCGCGATCGTCACCAATCGAGGCGGTCGCACTTGTCACGCTGCGATTATTGCTCGTGAACTGGGCATTCCTGCGTTGGTCGGCACTGGCACCGGCACCGATGATATTTCGCACAATGCTGAGGTCACTGTTTCTTGTGCTGAGGGTGATTCGGGACACGTTTACCCGGGTCTTCTGAAATTTGATCATCAGAGTCATGAGCTGAGCCAAATGCCGCCAATACCGGTCAAAGTGATGATGAATGTCGGTAATCCTGAGCGCGCTTTTAGCTTTGCCCGTTTGCCGCATTCGGGCATCGGCTTGGCCCGACTCGAGTTCATCATTAGCAACATGATCGGCATACATCCTCGTGCACTGCTTGAATATGACACCCTCAACAGCGAACTGCGCGGGCAAATTGACGAACGCATTGCAGGTTACGCCGGGCCGGTGGAATATTTCATCGAGCGGCTATGCGAAGGAATATCAACTCTTGCGGCGGCCTTTGCACCTGAAAGGGTCATCGTTCGAATGTCTGATTTTAAATCGAACGAATATGCACATTTGCTGGG
>CBDTWQ010000228.1:0-3899 GCA_965364115.1 uncultured Gammaproteobacteria bacterium
TGGCCTGTGCCAGCTGTCGAAACCAGTTTGATTAAATCTCTCATCTTAACTCTCCTAGCACTTGATGCCGCGTTTGCGCATGTCGGCGACGACCGAGTCGATGCCGTTTTTGTCGATAATCCGCATACCTTTTGCAGATAAGCGTAATTTGAGCCAGCGATTTTCTGACTCAACCCAAAACTTATGGGTGTGGAGATTAGGTAAAAAACGTCGACGCGTTCTATTGTTCGCGTGCGATACGTTGTTTCCACTGACAGGTCTTTTTCCTGTCACTTGGCAAACCCGGGACATGTTGACTCTCCGTTTTGAGGCTGAGTTCAGATTAAGGGCGCGAACTTTATCAGATGCATAGGCGGTATTCAAGCAACAAAGCTCTAATTTTGATCGGCGAGGGCTACCTTCGAGTGTTTCCTTTTAACGGCTCCAACGGCTAAGATTGTGCCCCGCCATTTTACTCAGGAATCGATTGATGGATATCGTTTTTATTCAAGACTTGCGGGTCGAAACCCTGATCGGGGTTTACGACTGGGAGCGCAAGATCAAGCAAACCATCAGTTTAGATATAGAGATGGCGACAGACATCGCGGCTTCGGCCAAATCTGATCGAATTGAGGATGCTCTGAGTTACAAGACCGTCGCCAAGCGAGTGGCTGAATTTGTTGCTGAAAGCGAGTTCGAGCTGGTGGAAGCACTGGCAGAGAAAGTGTGCCAAATCATTCGCGAGGAATTTAGCGTTCCGTGGGTCAAACTCACGTTGCATAAACTTGGCGCAGTGCGGGGTTCTAAATCAGTCGGTGTTATCCTCGAGCGAGGTCAAAAAACAACATGAGTAGTGGCATTAGTAGTAACCGCGTGTATGTCAGCCTCGGCAGTAACCTTGATCGTGAAGCAAAGATAAGGGGTGCTGTGATGGCGCTGCGCCATCACTTTGGTGAGATTGATCTGTCCCCTGTTTATGATTCGGTGGCGTTTGGTTTCGAAGGCAACGATTTTCTCAACATGGTGGTCGGCTTTGATAGCCAGCAAGTAGTTACAGTGGTTGTCGCTATTTTTCGTCAGATTGAAGACCAGCTTGGACGAGATCGCAGTCAACCGCGTTTCTCAAGCCGTTTGATCGATCTTGATATTCTGACTTTTGGTGACGAATTTATCAATCAGCCCGGCATTCGTGTGCCTCGCCCAGAAATATTGGAACAGGCGTTTGTGTTGCGACCGCTGCAAGATATCGCAGCCAATGAAATGCATCCGGTCCTGCAGCAAACCTATCGACAGTTATGGGAAAAGATGGCGCCTGACATACCCGACCTGAAGCGCTTCGATTTAAATTTCGGCTAGCTTGCGGCTGTGATTTTTTTGATGATCGCCGCAATCGCTGTGATTAATGCCTCGCAGTCGATTTCACTGCCGATAGAAATTCGCAGGCAGTTATCGATTCGCGGGGCGTCAAAAAAACGAACCAAAATCCCAACTTCTTTCAACTGCTGATAAAGGTCCGCTGCTAGCAGGCTGCGATGACGAACAAAAATAAAATTGGCGCGTGAAGGAAATACTTGAAAATCGAGTTCGACCAGTGCGGCGGCCAAGTTCTCTCGACTGTCAATTACCCGTTGTCGACAGTCTTCAAAGTAGTCGTTGTCGGCGATCGAAGCAATCCCGATGGCGCTGCTGAGTTGATTGACTGGATATGAATTAAACGAATTTTTAACTCGCTGAAGCGCCTCGATCAAATTGGTTTGGCCGAGTGCATAACCAAGCCGTATGCCAGCTAAGCTGCGTGACTTCGAAAAGGTGCGAATTACCAGTAAATTGGCAAACTCGTTAATTAATGGGACGACTGAAGTCGCGCCAAAATCAACATAGGCTTCATCGATTACAATCACTGAATGGGGGTTGCTGCTCAATAGTTCGCGCAGCGCGAGTGGCTCAAGCTCTATCCCAGTGGGTGCGTTTGGATTGGGCAATATAACGCCCCCGTTGGTCTCGGCGTAATCGACAATGTTGATCCGAAAATTCGGATCGAGCGGCACACGGCGATAATCGATCTCGTAGAGCGCGCAATAGACCGGGTAAAAGCTATAGCTGATGTCTGGAAATAGGATCGGATCCGTTTGTTTGAAAAAAGCTTGAAAAGCGTGTGCCAACACCTCGTCAGAACCGTTTCCAACGAAAACCTGGGTGGTGTCTAACTGGTGATATTGCGCTAGAGCTTTGATTAGCTGGTGGCTGTTTGGGTCAGGGTAGCGTCGCAGTTGGTCGAGGTTGATATCCTGCAACAGCGGTTGAATCCGTGGGCTTGGCGGATAGGGGTTTTCATTGGTATTGAGCTTGATAATAGTTTGGTCTTGAGGTTGTTCTCCCGCTGTATAAGGTTCAAGACCGACGACTAATGGACTCCATAATGGATTCATAGGGTTAACTCAGTAATCGTCCGCCATCAACGTGAATTATTTCTCCGGTGATGTAATCGTTGCAGGCCAAAAATAAAGCGGTCTCGCTGATCGACTTTGGACTGCCACATCGTTTCAGCGGCACTTGCTTCAAGAGCGCTTGTTGAGCTTCGGCGTTGCCGTCGTGTTCGGGCCATAGAATAGCTCCGGGTGCGATCCCGTTGACTCGAACTTCCGGGGCCAGTTCCAATGCTAAAGATTTGACTAACATTTGATTGGCCGCCTTCGCCGAGCAGTAAACGCTGTGATGGTTGAGCGGTTTCTGCGCATAAATATCGACCATGTTAATGATGCAACCGCGTTTCTGTTTCAGCGCAGGATAGCAAGCCTGAGACAAAAACAATGGCGCTTTTAAGTTGCTCGCAAACAAATCATCCCAGTCATCGGGGCTAATTTTGCCAAACGGTGTGGGATAAAAGGTGGACGCATTGTTAATTAATATATCCAGTCCCTCGAATTCTGCGCAGGCGCGCTCCGACAAGCCTTGCAAATCGGATGGCACTGACAAGTCGGCTGCATGCGCGATAGCCGAAGCGGGCCGTTGCTGATTGAGCTCGTCCACCAACGCGTCAGCCGCTTGGGCCGATTGACGATAGTGAATAATGAGATTTGCCCCATTTTGATGTAGAGTTCGGGCGGTTCGTGCGCCGAGGCGATTCGCCGCGCCGGTAATCAGTGCGGTCTTGTTAGTCAACAACATGAGTCAAGCAGAGGCAGCTAAAGTGTCATCATATCATTCTAGGGGTCAGACGCTAGCCCGAACCGATGTCAGCCAAATCGATGCTAGTCAATCGATGCAACTAGAGGCCAATATGCAATTCCCATTCGACTCTAATTTCACTCGGCTCGACTTGCCTGAACCCGAGCCAGATGCACTCGACCATAGTGGGCGCTTAGCGAACTATATCGCGGAGAAAATCGAATCGCAGGGCGGTGCCATCAGCTTCACCGAATTTATGCGAATGGCTTTATACCAACCGGGGTTTGGTTACTATTCGGGCACTGAAACTAAGTTTGGTGGGTCGGGTGATTTTGTCACAGCGCCTGAAATATCGGCTTTGTTTGGAGATTGTGTGGCTAATCAATTTCACTCGTTGATCGATCAAGGCTGTGCCGCCACGGTGCTTGAATTGGGTGCTGGCAGTGGCCGTTTATGTGCTCAGGTGATGCAGGCATTGCCGCAGCTTGAGCGTTATTTGATACTCGATTTGAGTGCCGATCTGGTGCAGCGCCAGCAAACCTATTTGCGCCAACAGCTGCCGGCTAAATCTTTCAGCAAAATCGAGTGGCTGGCGTGTTTGCCTTCGCAGTTTGATGGTATCGTTTTCGCTAATGAAGTGTTGGACGCGATGCCGGTTCATCTGCTCTGCAAGCAACGCGAAGGTTGGCAGGAGCGTGTGGTGGGGGTCGAGCACGGAGAATTTGTCTGGCAACTGAGAGACGCGGGTGAGT
>CBDTWQ010000229.1:0-3882 GCA_965364115.1 uncultured Gammaproteobacteria bacterium
ACGCCCTTTCGAGACATCCGGCCGGACGTTTCGGCAAGCCCGAAGACATTGCTAGCCTTGCGCTAGGGTTGGCCTCCGACGAGGCTAGTTTCGTAACCGGGCAATCTTACATCGTTGATGGTGGATTAACCGCCGCTTCTCCATTAAGGCCTAGCTTATTCTAGATTTGTTGACTATATGAGGGGGTCAGGGAATGCGTTTATGGATATCGCGTTCACTTTGCATTAACCCGACACAAAACCTAGGAATTCCATTTCGATGTCAATCGATACCGACGAAATTGCGCTGATACTATCCGGGGTAAAAATCCTCCAAGATATCGATGCCGACGTCGTTTTTGATATAGCCAAACACACTCGTGTGGCCGAATTTGCAGAAGGCGAGAAAGTCGTCGAGAAAGGTCAGCTGGGCAATCGCATTTATTTCATTTTTGCCGGCAAAGTCGAAGTCCAAATTCCAGACAGCAGCGGCGAAATCAAAAGTCGCATCATGCTTAAAAAAGGTGAAGTCGTCGGCGAGATTTCATTGCTGATTAACTCCACTTACTCAGCCGACATCATTGCGCTAACCGACACCACCGCATTGTATTTGGATCACGAGCGATTCAAGGACCTACTCGAGCGACACCCCGACTTCGCCGAAGTCATGACCAGCCTGATGACCAGCCGGATGGCGCAAAATGGCGGCATTAACCGAGTCGGAAGATACGACCTTTTGGGGCGTCTGGGCGAAGGCAACATGGCAACCGTGTTCGACGCCTGGGACCCAGAGCTCGAACGCGAAGTGGCGATTAAAATGCTGAAATATCAGCTAGCCTACAATGAAAAGTTTCTTGACCGCTTCGAACAAGAAGCGAAAACCGTCGCCAGCTTGAATCACCCCAACATCGTTAACGTTTATGAAGTCTTCGATGACTTTTCAACTCGCTTTATCGTCATGGAAAAACTGCAAGGACGCGACCTTTCAGCGGCGATAAAAGACCGAGGCGCATTTTCCGTTAGCGAAACTCGCGAGATTTTAACCCAAGTGGCTAGCGCACTGCGCTATGCGCATGGTCGAGGGATTGTTCATCGCGACATCAAGCCATCCAACATCATGATTAATGCTACCGGCAACATTAAACTAACTGACTTTGGAATTGCTGGGCCGCCTCAAGACAAAGAAATTAATATCGAAGGAACGCCATCGTATTTAGCGCCTGAAATTATCAACGGGGACAAATTCGATGGTCGCACCGATATCTACGCACTCGGCGTGATGGCATTCCACATGCTCACCACCACCCTGCCCTTCAGCGCATCGACGCTAACAAAATTGCTCAAGATGCAGGTCGAGACCAAGCCGCCGGATATTCGCAACACTTGTCCGAAGATTGACGAAGAATTCGCCCTCTTCATTGAGAGCGCACTGTCCAAAGAACCTAATGACCGGATTTCCAACTGGACAGAGATCATGAAAATCATGGAACCGGCGAGGAATGAATTTCAGCTCGCGCTCGACTGCAAAGAGCTAGCGGTGGTGATTCGCTTTCAGGACACCTCGTTTGAGGAATCGACTCGCGCGATCACTGAGATACAAAAGATGCTGCAGACCGAGAATATCAACCACCAAATGGACACCCACCAAGGCGGCGAAAGCAAAACTTGAACCCCGCCTAATAACAAACCCTGCAGACGGCTGTCGATACGCCGCCTTGCTCAACCGGAGTGCAGCAGTGATGAGATTGTTTACAGTTTTTTTGTTTTTTTGGACTACTTCAGCAATTGCATCCACATTTAGTGAACAAGCAATCAACGGAGATGCTGCATTAAAAACCAAGCAGGGAAGAGTATATGAAAAAAAACTAGGCTCACACATCTATGAGGCGATTAAAAACTGCGCACCCGTTGATTCACCCCCCCAAGAAAACCTCGGAAAATTCACCCTTGTGGCTAATGTTTCCCCCACGGGCCGAATATCAAACTCAAAAGTAGCACCCAGTACAACGATATCAAATTGCTTTAAAGAGAAGTTTAGTCATCAGCTGATGCCTCCTCCACCTGTGTCAATAACAATAGACGGATTTGCACCCATAATAGTCGAAATGGATGTCATTCTGTAAATCACCAATCACACGGATCCATCCTGTGACCGATCGACGCGATAGGCACATTCAAATTCACAAATAAGTTGGTAAATAAAAAAACATGTTTTTCTTAAAAATGTCCCACTTGTGGTGACGAGCTTCCCAATCTTAAAAACTATCTGACAACAAAATTAAATAGGTTAATTTCTCTGGGTTGGGTGTCTAATGCAGTTACCAACATGGATAAACAGAGATTAGCGCTATGACAGCCATACGGCGTCGCCAAGTCGCAAGTTCCCTCATTTTGTTGATGATTATCGCAACCATCTTCAATGACTTGCTTTCGATCACGCTTCCTTTCAGCCTGCTACATCTCGCTGGGTTCGCTGCCTGGTCGGCCGCAATCTTGCTATTCGTCGACACGCGAATCAGCCTGAAAATTCAAGTGACCTTGATTCTCGGAATCGGACTGTTGCTGATCAGTTACGTCTCGAGGCAAAACGCGGGCATCAATCTCGATTTCAATTTTTTTCTCAGTTCGAGCACCGGCCTGCTCACGATGATTGCTTCCGTCGGCTTCTTACGACTCGTCGTGATCCCTGAAAACCAGCCGGCGGTGGCGTTGCCAACAGGCCGTAAGGCCTTCTTGCAAACCATTTTGGGGCTCAACATAGCCAGCTCTGTGATCAATGTTTCTGCGCCAATCTTAATAGCTGACCGAATTCACCAGCAAACACCGTTAACCCGTTTCAGCGCTCAAACCCTAACCCGAGTTTTTTGCGGCGTCTCCAGTTGGTCTCCTTTCTTTGGTGCGATGGCGGTTGTTTTAACTTACGTTAATGAGGCCAGTATGGGTTGGATCATGGCGGCCGGTTTTCCATTTATGTTGATTGGATTAGCCGGGGTCGTGGCTGAAGCGAAACTGCGTTATCGCGACGAAGTTGAGAGCTTCGTTGGCTATCCAATGCAGTTGAGAGCACTTCGAGTGCCGGCTTTGCTAGTCGCGGCCGTTTTGGCACTGGCGAGCTTAAGTGACAGAATTTCGATTTTGGTACTGATTGCTTTATCCGCATTGCTGGTCACAGCCGCGGTTCTATTCTCACGCAAAGGCCTTATCGCTGCTGCATTGGAACTCCGAAAGCATAGCCTTGACCGACTCTCCAGCATGGTCAACGAGCTTTGTTTGTTTCTCGCGGCGGGTGTCTTAGCCGGTGGCATTTCTGCGCTAATGTCGCAAGGTGCGTTGGCTAATCCGTTCGATCGATTCGACGGCTCGACCGCTTCAATCGTGCTGGCCATCATTGTGGCTTGCGGCTTCATTGGGATTCACCCCATCGTCATGATTTCTAGTTTCGCACCGATGATCATGACACTAGAGCCAAACCCAAATCTGGTTGCGGTCACTTTTCTGTTCGGCTGGCACCTTGGCACCTGTTCTAACCCACTTTCGGGCACCAACTTGGTCTTTCAAGGCCGCTATAACATCTCCAGTTGGCGAATCGCCCTCTGGAACGCGCCCTATGCGATTTTAATGACGCTCGTTGGGTCTGCTTGGTTGGCTTTACTCGCCAAGTATTTACCCAACGTCGCCTAATGCTCTCAGGCCTGCCCTAAGAAAAATTCCTACGAAATTTCCCTTATAAACTCTCCCCAAAGAACCCTTATGATGATTTAGCCAGAATCAAAATATTCGGATCAGGGCAATTATCTCGGTAAAAGTCAAGATCACCAACACACACCACACCTGGGTAATCTCCTTGCCGATTTTGCATATCTTTTATCAACTGAAAATGAAGATGCGGGGTCCAATTACCGTT
>CBDTWQ010000230.1:0-3856 GCA_965364115.1 uncultured Gammaproteobacteria bacterium
TAGCAGCCTTTTTGAGGACGCATGTCGGCAGCACTGATGCCGGCAACCGAGACGGGTGCTTTCATCGCATCGCGGCGGAAGGGCTCGCCTAGTTCTTGATTCAACACGACTTCAATGTAAGTCGTCACTTTGTCTTCCATCTGTGCTTTGACTGCGGTTTGCAGAGCTTCGGTCAGGCCATCCATGGTCTCGGCTTTGATCCCGGTGACGCCACAAGCTTCTGCGATTGCGGCATACTCGACGCCGACATTGAGTTCGGTGCCAACAAAGTTATCGTCATACCAAAGCGTCGTGTTGCGCTTCTCAGCACCCCACTGATAGTTGCGGAAGATGATCATGGTGATCGCTGGCCACTCATTGCGACCGCATGCGGTCATTTCGTTCATTGAAATGCCGAATGCGCCGTCGCCAGCAAAACCGATCGCAGGCACGTCAGGACGCGCAATTTTGGCGCCAAGGATTGAAGGCAAACCGTAACCACAAGGCCCGAACAAACCCGGTGCTAGATATTTACGACCGGCTTCAAAGCTTGGGTAAGCATTACCGATTGCGCAGTTGTTGCCAATGTCAGAAGACATCATCGCGTTGTCTGGCATTGCTTTCATAATCGCCTGCCAAGCTTGGCGAGGTGACATACGCTCGGGGTCGCGGTTACGCGCGCGCTCGTTCCAAGTAATCCCTTCGTCGGTGTCTTCTTCATAAATCATCGCGGCGAGTTCGCTTTGCCAATTGGCTTTGGTCTCGGTGATCAAAGCTTTGCGGGCTTCACGTCCAGCGTCACCGGCGGTGCTAGACAGTTGCGTCAGAATCTGCTCGGCCACTTGCTTGGCATCACCTTGAATTGCAACGTCGACTTTCTTGGTGCGACCAATCCGGCTGCCGTTGATATCGACCTGAATGATCTTGGCATTCTTCGGCCAATAGTCGATGCCGTAGCCCGGCAACGTGGAGAATGGGTTGAGTCGAGTGCCCAATGCCAACACCACGTCGGCTTTAGAGATCAGTTCCATTCCTGCCTTAGAACCGTTGTAACCCAGTGGGCCTGCGGACAATGGGTGAGAACCTGGGAAGGCGTCATTGTGCTGATAGTTGCAGCAAACGGGGGAGTCCAAGCGTTCGGCTAGTGCTTTAGAGGCTTCGATGCCATCACTAAGAATGACGCCAGCACCGTTTAGAATGACGGGGAATTTAGCCGATGAAAGCAGTGAAGCGGCTTGTGAGATGGCCCCTTTACCGCCAGGTGAACGTTCGAGAACAATCGGGCTTGGCAGATCAATGTCGATAACCTGAGTCCAGTAGTCACGTGGAATATTGATTTGTGCTGGAGCAGAACCACGCCATGCGTTTTCGATGACTCGATTCAACACTTCAGCCATTCGGCTTGGGTCGCGCACTTCTTCTTGATAGCAGACGCAGTTTTCGAAAATTTCCATCTGTTTGACTTCTTGGAAGCCGCCTTGTTCGATGGTCTTATTTGCGGCCTGTGGAGTCACCAGCAGCAAAGGGGTGTGATTCCAGAAAGCGGTCATTACGGGGGTGACGAAATTGGTGATGCCAGGTCCGTTCTGCGCGATTGCCATCGACATTTTGCCACTGACGCGAGTGTAGCCGTCGGCGCTCATGCCGGCGTTGCATTCGTGCGCGCAGTCCCAGAAGGTGATGCCCGCTTGTGGAAATAAGTCTGAGATCGGCATCATCGCTGATCCTATGATTCCAAATGCATGCTCGATGCCGTGCATTTGCAGCACTTTGATGAAAGCCTCTTCGGTCGTCATTTTCATGGGGGCGGTCCTCTTTATTGTTGGGTCAAAAAATTATCGTCCGCTAACATAATCCAACCACTATTTACTGGTAGTACCAAACAGTCGTTACATTTGAGTCCAGTAGCCGTAATCTGGCGTGATGCAAGGCTTTATCTAGGCATCGATTGGATTAAAATTTACCAACCAAGTGGTGCGATATTGGTTTATCTAGGGTTAAAACTGATAGCCAACCGGCTTGGTTTAAATTCTCGTGAAGTTCCTTGTGGTCGGCGCACCTTAAGACTTCAAACTAGCCTAGGAACTTCAGCGCTCGGCGCGGAGATTTAAATTTCCTGTTTTATCAGTTGGGCTAGCTTTTGAATGCCGGTATCAATGCGGCTGGCCGCAATCGATGAATAGCCTAGTCGGATGAAGTTTAACGGCGGCTCGTCTTGGATGAAACAAATGTCGCCAGACTCAATTAGAATTCCTTCTAGGCGCGCGCGCTCTTTGAGCTTTCGGGTGTCTAAATTTTCTGGGCCTTTAACCCAATAGGAGGTTCCACCGAAAGAAGGAATTCTCGACGATTGAGGTAGGTATTGCTTCAGCGCTTCGCCCATGATTTGCCAACGGTTTTGATAGGTCTTGCTGAGTCGATTGATCAGCGAATCGTGATGACCCATAGACAAAAATAAGGCGACAATGCGCTGATTGTTAGCCGGTGGGTGGCGCACCATTAAGCGACGCAAAGCGCGAGCTTCTTCGATTACGGGCTTTGGAGCCACCATGTATCCGATGCGAAGACCAGGCGCGAGTGTTTTCGATAGGCTGCCAACGTAAATGACACGCTCATTTCCATCTAAGCTCTTCAACGCAGGCGTTGGCTCGCTAACAAAATTTATCTCGCTTTCGTAGTCGTCCTCGATAATTAAGAAGTCGTGTTTCTCGGCTTCCTTCAGCAAGGTTTCGCGGCGTTCTAGTGGCATCGTGACGGTGGTGGGCGATTGATGGCTGGGGGTGACGTAAACGAACTCGCAGGAATTCATCATTCTGCCTGGCATCACGCCGTGCTCATCGACCTCGAGGCCAATCACCTTGGGCGACTTCAGTGCAAAGATGTTGCGGGCATCAGGGTAGCCCGGGTTTTCGATGCCAACACGGCTGTTCTTGTCGATTAGCAAGTCGGCCAGAATATAAAGCGCCTGCTGGGCGCCCATCGTAATTAAAATCTCATCGCGTGAGGCCCAGACACCGCGGCGGGGCAAAATTCTAGCTTGAATTTGTTCAATCAAGAGTGGGTCATCAACGTCGATGCGATCAGGGGTGACGTCTTGAATGTCGCTGACGCTGAGTGCCTGCCGGCAGCAGTCACGCCATTCCGCGACTGGAAACAAACTAGGATCAAGCTGGCCAAATATGAAAGGGTAGCGATAGTCCTTCCAGTCGATGGGCTTTATCACGTTACGTTGGCGAGAAGGGTGAAACTTGATGTGGCGGCCCCAATCAGGTGGCTGGTGCGCATCGTCGAGTTTGATAGGCTCGACGCGCACGCGTCCTTTGAGAATAGCCTTGTCGATGAAGTAGCCGCTGCGCTCGCGCGACACTAGGTAGCCTTCGTCAATCAATTGCTGATAGGCCAATACCACGGTGTTGCGCGCCACACCCAAATGACGCGAGAGCTCGCGCGATGATGGTAGTGCGGTCTCTAAGGGCAGTTTGTCGTCAAGAATCGCGCTGACGATCATTTCGCGCAGCTGCCGCTGGTAGCTAACTTTGCGATCTTTGGAAAGGCGAAACAGCTTATTCCACATGATTTGATCGTTGCGGTGTTGCATCCAGATCGCCGTTGGTCTCATTGATAGGTGTTATCTGGCTCTATTGTATCCGCTTTGATTCAACTTAGCCTCTGTTAACCGATGTCAGTTGGCATCGAACGGTATTTTGGAGAACGCGATGAAACCTGAAAATTTGAACGATATAGTCGGTAGCGACAGAAATCACATGTGGCATCATTTAATGCAACATAAGCCGTTGCAAGACACCGACCCAATGGTGATCGTCGAAGGCAAAGGGATGCGCGTGAAAGATATCAATGGGCGCGAATATTTAGACGC
>CBDTWQ010000231.1:0-3841 GCA_965364115.1 uncultured Gammaproteobacteria bacterium
GTCTGGCTAGATTGCAACAGCAAAATTACCTCGGTCTAAACGTCACCGTTCCCTTTAAGCAACAAGCATGGCAACTCTGCAACCAGCGCACCTCTCGAGCGGAACTGGCCGGCGCTGTTAACACATTGCTGCTCTCACCAAACGGCGGACTAACCGGCGACAATACTGATGGAATTGGTTTGGTTAGAGATCTGGTCAAAAATCGACAGGTTCCGATCAAAGATCAAAAAATTCTGATTCTAGGCGCTGGGGGTGCGGTGCGAGGCATACTGGCCCCAATTCTTGCGGAAAATCCGAATCAGGTCATAATTGCTAATCGAACCGTCGAAAAGGCGCAGACATTAGCTGATGACTTTGGAAACCTCGGTGAAATAAGCGTCTCCGCCTATACTAAAATCGAACCAATCAAATTCGATTTAGTTATCAATGGCACGGCAGCTGGGCTAAGCAACGAATTGCCGCCGATTCCGGAGGAAGTTTTGAGTATGAACACCATCTGCTATGACCTGATGTACAACATTCAAGCCAACACCACCTTTGTAGATTGGGCGCTGAAACAAGGTGTCACGAAAGCATTTGATGGGCTAGGCATGCTGATCGAACAGGCGGCTGAATCTTTTCGCTTATGGCGCGGGGTAAATGTCGACACTCAAGCCGTTGCACGCTCGTTACGGAATGCATGACACTTCCTGCAAGCGACTCTAGAGATCACGCATCCGAACTGATCGACGTCAAGTCAGAGCAAATCAAAATTGCTCTGGCGGCAACACCGCTATCGCTTTCTAGTACTGTCTTTACCAGCATTGGCCTCGCTTCGCTATTGTGGCCCGCTATCGATCACAGCGTCATTCTGACTTGGCTTGGCGCGACCAATCTGGTCACTCTGATCCGCTTGTTGGTGTACTTCCGTTTCAAGAAAATAAAACATCATCGAATGATCGATTATGGTTGGTATCAATATGTAATTCTGACCAGCGCCGCCTCCGGCTTAACTTGGGGTTTAGGCTGTTATTATCTTTATGCTGACCACAGTTTAGTCCACCAAGTTTTTTTGGTTTTCGTTATCGCGGGTCTTTGTGCCGCAGCGATCACCAGCCTATCGTCAGTGATTGAAGCGGCATGCGTGTTCGTAGTGCTTACCGTCCTTCCGCTGACTATCCAATTTGCCGCCGCTTATAACGACCACTCCATTTCCTTTCCAATGCTGGCGACAATCTTCGTAATTATGGTTTTAATTTCCGCTAAGCGGATCAATCAAACCATTGTCGAATCGCTCGAAACACGCCACCAGCGAGAGCTTGCAGAGCAGACCATTCGTCATCAAGCACACTACGACGAACTGACCGATTTACCCAATCGCAGATTGATGCTCTCCAATCTGCGGCGCGAGATGGCCCGAGCAGACCGACACAAACTCTATGGCGCTATTTTCTTCATCGATCTCGATCGATTCAAATTAATCAACGATTCACTCGGCCACTCAATCGGAGATAAGTTGCTAGTTAAAGTGGCTCAAGTTATCGAGCGTCGATTGCGAAAAGGAGATAGCGTTGCACGAATGGGCGGTGATGAATTCGTCGTCCTGTTGCCCGAAATAGATGCCGACCAAGATATCGCAGCTCGACAAGCCACCTCTATCGCGGATCAAATTCGCAAACTGTTCGAAAACCCTTTTCTGATCGACAGTCACGACCTTCACATCACTATCAGCGTTGGAATTGCGCTCTTCCCATTGGCCGTCTCGGCCGAAGATCTACTGAAATATGCCGATGTTGCAATGTATCGCGCGAAAAACGATGGACGCGATAACGTCCGGCTTTTTTCAACGGAAATGCAGGAAGCAGTCAACCAACAACGAGTGATTGAGAAAGGCTTGCGACAAGCTTTGGTGAATGATGAATTCGAGCTGTATTTACAGTCACAACATGACAGCAATGATCAAGTGATAGGCGCTGAAACATTGTTGCGCTGGAATCATCCCGATCAGGGAGTGGTGGCACCCGGCATGTTCATTGCGGTGGCGGAGCAAACTGGCCTGATTGTGCCGATTGGCGAATGGGTGCTTCGATCGGCTTGCGAACTAATGTCAAAGCTTGACGACAAGTTAACCCTAGCGGTCAACGTCAGTCCGCGGCAATTTAGCAACCTGCGTTTCATCGAACAATTGAAACAAATCATCCTCGAAACCAACGCAGACCCATCGAGGCTAAAGCTTGAAATTACCGAAGGCTTGGCGATGGCTAACATTGAACATTCGATCGATTCGATGAATCAACTGAAACAGCTTGGCATCAGTTTCTCAATCGATGACTTCGGCACTGGCTACTCTTCACTCAGTTATCTCAACAGCTTGCCCATTGATGAACTAAAAATCGATCAGTCTTTTGTGCGCGACATTTCCTCTGCTTCCGATAATGCCATCATCGTCGATACGATCATCGCGATGGCGCAGAAATTAAATCTGACGATTGTTGCGGAGGGCGTTGAAACAAAGGCTGAACTCGATTATTTGAAGGCTCGAGAATGCCAACACTATCAAGGTTTTTATTTTTCTAAACCGCTTCCCTACACTGCCTTCATCGATAAATTCTCGGCCAAAGCAGCCAAGGACTAAACTCTGTAAAACTGAGTCATTTTAAACTGCATCAAACGCATAAATCCTTTCGTGAGCCTGTCGCTTGGCTTGATAGATCGCCGTTTCTGCCTGCTCAACCAATAGGCTTGAGCTGATTTGATTGCTCGGTCTGATTCCAGCGACTCCCACACTGACTGAAACTTGAGACGCTAATGTAGATTCCGAGTGGTAAATCTTGGCATCTGCAATCGCATAATAACAATTTCGGCCTATTTTAAACGCGCTCTCGATACTCACACCTGGCAACAGCGCGACGAAACAACCACCTTCATAGCGCGCAATAATATCAGCCGAACGCTTCAAACACCCACTGATAAGTTGAGTCACTTTGATCAGGCAATCATCGCCAGACAGGTGACCATATCTATCGTTATATTCCTTGAGTTTATCGACATCAATCATCAACAGCGCCAAAGTTTCATCGGCACGAGCACTGCGACCCCATTCGGCCGACAATCGGGCATCAAATTCGCGTCGATTGAATACCGATGTCAAGGCATCGACTCGAGAAATACTATTGATTTGTTGATGCAAGCGACGCTTGTGCAAGTGCGTGTTTAAGCGCGAGCGCAACAACTTGGGTGAGAACGGGCGAGTGATCACATCAGAGGCGCCAGATGCAAAAGCTTTGGCCTGCACCGCCGGTGCTGAGCTGCTCAGAACATGAATCATCGGCACTGCCGGATCAGGGTCTAAATTAGTTAAATTACGCCACCAGTCCTTTCCGCTAACGTCACCAATCAAATCAGTATTGACGACCAAAAGATCCGGCATTCCAAGATTACGCGTATGCGAGATCAAACCGATTAAATCCTCGGCCACTTCAACCTGCGCATCATGCATTTGTTCCACGATAGTGCGTAAGCTCTTGGCATCATTTTCTAAGACCAATATTCGCTGTCGCATCAGCGGTGGCCAAAGACTCGAGGCCATCTTCCCTGAGACTAGCGAACCAGTCTCTAGAAACGCGTCCAACTCAGGTTCTAGCAATGGTCCGATTGCGGTTTCACCTGATTCACTAATCGCCACTGGTAAGAGTTTTTCAAACTCGGTGTTGTTGGCCCATTCCGACTGCCAAGCGGTTAACTCGCCGCTATTCAACGGCACTCGGGTCGACTCCAAAACAATGTCGAGCTCGAGTAAAATAGAAGCCAACAATTCAGCATCCGAGATATCCTTGCCCTCGACCCAAAGCGCGCGAAAAAT
>CBDTWQ010000232.1:0-3814 GCA_965364115.1 uncultured Gammaproteobacteria bacterium
ATATAGAGAGATTTAACGATATCTTTATCTTCTAATGCATTAATTTTGAGTTGAATTAAACCATTGTTGTGACTAGCGTGGTGGTCGATTTCACGATCAATTTTTTCTAGCAATGAGCGTTTCAAGATTTTAGGCGCCGGCAAAATTTTACGATAATAACGTTTCGGCGTGAACCCAGTGGTGAGATAGTTGAATAGTTCTGAGATGTCTTTACCAATATCTGAATCACAGGTGAGCAAACCCAAATCAGTATAGATTCGGGCATTGTTGGCATGGTAGTTACCGGTGCCAATATGCACATAGCGGCGCAGTCCACTGTAGTCATTGCGCACCACAAGGATAACCTTGCAGTGAGTTTTCAGATCCACCACGCCAAAAGTGACGTGGATGCCAGCTTCTTCTAGTCGGCTTGACCAGCGTATATTGGCCGCTTCGTCGAACCGTGCTTTGAGCTCGACCACCACCGCCACTTGTTTGCCATTCTGTGCAGCATCGATTAAATAGTCGATGACTTTGGTGTCACCGGATGTTCGATACAGCGTCATTTTAATTGCGCGCACTTTCGGGTCTCTGCTGGCTTCACGCAGCAGTCGCTCAACCGATGTGGTGAAAGACTCGTAAGGGTGTTGAAACAGTAACGCGCCTTGTTCACGAACAACATGAAAAATGTTGGCCATGTTGACTAACTTGGGGTGATCGACTGGGTGATGGGGTGGATCACGTAAAGCTGGAATTTCTAGTTCGCTAAGGGCAATTAAATCTCGTGTGGCTAACAATCCGGCCGTTTTAAACACATCGGCTTGATCTAAACCAAGCTCGGCGGCCAGCATCCCTCGTCGAGTTTCATCCATATCTTCCTCGATCACCACTCGAACGATTTTGGCAAAACGGCGATGACGCACTTCAGTCTCGATCATCGCTAGTAAATCGTCAGCATGGTATTTATCGCGCCCGCTGTTGGCATTGCGAGTCAGGTGAAAAAGTTCGCAGTCGTCGATGATCATCTTAGGGAATAGGGCGTCTAAGTTTTTCGCCATCACGCTTTCTAGTGGCACGAAGGTGTTGGTTTGGGGCACCCGCAGGAAACGCGGTATGCCGGCACCAGTCGGGACCTTGACTCGGGCGCGCAGCTCGTCTTCTCCATCTTCGTAGCGCAAAGTTACCAATAAATTCAGCGAGAGATTTGAGATAAACGGAAAAGGGTGGGCCGAGTCGACGCCCTGGGGCGTGACTAGCGGGTAAATATTTTCGAAGTAATAAGAGCGAATCAAGTCTTGCTGCTCTTCATTGAGGGCATCAAAGGCTTTGATTTGTATGTCTTGCTCGGCGAGCAATTCAATCAATTCAGGCAGCAGGCTGTCCTTGAGTGCTTCCAATTCTCGAACTTTGGCGTAGCACTCCTCAATCTGTTGCGCAGGAAGTCGGCCGTCTACAGTAAAATCCATCACCCCAGCTCCAACCTGATGTTTAAGGCCGCCAATCCGTTTCATAAAAAATTCATCTAAGTTAGAGCTAACGATTGCGATAAATTTAAGTCTTTCAAGCAAAGGGTTGCTTTGGCTTTGCGCTTCATGCAGCACGCGAAAATTAAAATCTAGCCAGGTGAGCTCCCGGTTAAGGTAAAGTTCGGGGGCATCAAGGTCGTCAAAATTATCCAGGCTTGGGACAGTAGGGGCCGAATCGGATGACGCCTGATGGTTGACCAAAGCTAAGGGGTTTCGATTTTTGCTGGAGCTGGACATGATTAACTCAACTGGCAGTGATCAGCGTTTCGTTTAGTGGTGCTCAGGAACGAAGGTCTGATGATCTAAGGGCGGACGCTCATAGCCTTTTGACTGTTGCCGAGGTTCAAGCTCGATCGGAGCAGGGGTCAAGTCTTGATAGGGAATCATGCTAAGCAAGTGCTTGATGCAATTCAATCGGGCATGTTTTTTAATGTCGGCGTTGACCACGTACCAGGGCGCTTGTTCTATGTCGGTTTGGGCAAAGTTGTCATCTTTGGCTCGAGAGTATTCAACCCATAGCTTTCGGGACTCGAGATCCATTGGGCTTAGCTTCCATCGTTTCGTTGGATCTTTCAAGCGGCCCTGAAAGCGGAGTTCTTGTACTTCATCACTGACTGAGAACCAGTATTTAACTAAAAGTATTCCTGAGCGCACCAGCATCCGCTCGAATTCAGGGCAGCTGCGCATGAACTCTTGATATTCATCTTCGCTGCAAAAATTCATCACCCGTTCAACCCCCGCTCGGTTGTACCAGCTGCGGTCGAACAGCACCATTTCGCCTGCTGCGGGTAGGTGCGGCACATAGCGCTGGAAATACCATTGAGTTTTTTCGCGCCCGGTCGGTGTGCCCAGAGCAACCACTCGACAGTTTCGAGGGTTCAGGCTTTGGGTAATTCGTTTGATCACTCCGCCTTTGCCTGCGGCATCACGACCTTCAAAAATACACACCACCTTTAATTGTTTTTGTTTAATCCATTCTTGCATTTTCACCAGCTCGATTTGCAAGCCAGCCAATTCCTTTTCATATTTTTTTTTCGATATTTTTTTGTTCTTAGATAAGTCAATTTCGCGCGACATTCAGATTTCCTCGTCTTTACCTAGTGTTTTATATTAGCCTATACCTGGGTTTTAAATCTGTCCAGCAGACTTGCCATTCGATTGTGTGATTGATTCGTTAGTCTGCTCTAGGGTTTCGGCCAAGGTCGAAATTTTTTGAGCGACCTTCAAGTTTGCGATTCAAAATGGAAGTCGAACACAGTGCGTTGCCTATAAATGTCACCCGCGCGAACTAAAGCAGAGGGGAAATTGGTTTGGTTGGGCGCATTTGGAAATGCCTGGGTCTCTATGCAAATTCCCTGTCGTGGAGAAAATGGTGTGGAACAATAATCCGCGGTGTAAAGCTGCATTGCTGGCTGAGTGCTGTGCACTCGAAGGCTAATTCCACTGTCACCTGAATAGAGCCGTGCGACTTCTTGAATTTTGCCATGGTTGTTTGGCATGACGAAATTGTGATCAAAACTCAGATTTCGCTGATTAGTCTGCAAAGCGGTCATTTGTCGCAAATCAAAAGCTGTGCTGTCTACGCTTTGAATCTCACCAGCAGGGATATTAGAGGTGTCTTTTGGGGTGTATGCATTCGCTGGCGACGAGACGAAATGATGCGTATCGATAGTGCTGACTGACTGCCGATCAAGATTAAAATAGACGTGGTTAGATAAACTGAGAACCGTGTCAGCATCACTAGTCGCCTCGTAATCAATCGACAAGCTATAGTCGTTAATCAGTTGATAGCTGACTGAAACCTTGAGGTTACCTGGGAACCCGCCTTCATCGTCGGGTGAAAAATAGTGGTATGTGACTATTTTTTTGTTGTTGCTGGCTTCGACCCGCCAAAAGCGGCTGTGGAAACCATCACGTCCACCATGCAAGCAATGCCCGGTGGCTTGCTCGTTCGAATCTAAGCGATGTGTTTTATGGTTCAGAGTGAAACTAGCGTTTTTAATTCGATTGGCATAGCGACCAACGGTGGCGCCTAAAAAGTTGCTGTCTGTCCGATAATCATCGAGGTTCTTATAGCCGAGCACAGCATCAACCATGCCGCTATCAGTTGGAATCTGGATCGACTGAATGCTGGCGCCCAAATTTATCAAAGTTACACGAAAGCCACTGGCGGATTCCAAGACCACCGATTCTATCGGTTGAGATATTTTTTCGCTAAACAAGATTCCACTCGCTTGGGCAGAGGTTAATAAGTGGTCTTATGGTAAACCTTTAGCTTGCCTCACGGAACATCGCTTAATGGCTGCGGC
>CBDTWQ010000233.1:0-3811 GCA_965364115.1 uncultured Gammaproteobacteria bacterium
AGCGCATTCGCCTCAGCATGCGGGCCGCCCGCGAACTGATGCCAGCCTGACGCCAACAGTTTTCCATCGAACACGATCACGCAACCCACGCTGGGGTTAGGATGGGTTGAGTACCGTCCTCTTTTGGCGAAGCGCAAAGCTTTGGCCATCCAATAATGGTCGTCCTTCGATGCCGACATCAAGACTCTTCATCAATCAAAGGCACCTGTCGAAGACGCAATTCGGGGGTTGGCTCGGCCGCCAACACGGCGATTGCCTCTTCAAAGGCCTGAATATCTTCGAAACTCAAATAAACTGAAGCAAAGCGAATGTAGGCAACCTGATCAAGACGCTGCAACTCATGCATCACCATTTCGCCAATCTTACGAGAAGAGATCTCACGAGACTCCAAACCCACCATTTGACGTTTGATGTGATTGGTCGCGTCCTCTATTTGCTCGGCAGAAACCGGTCGCTTTTCAAGCGCGCGCATCATTCCACTGCGCAATCTGACCTCGTCGAAGGCATCGCGGCTACCATCGCTCTTGATCACCATCGGCATATTCAGCATCGGTGATTCATAGGTCGTGAATCGGGTTTCGCAAGACACGCATTCCCGTCGACGACGCACTTGCACAGATTCCGCAGCCAGTCGTGAATCAACCACTCGAGTATCCGGTGTACCGCAAAAAGGGCATTTCATTGCTTTCGAGAACCTATATTAAATCGCAAAAATCGGCTGACCTAGCCTCGATAAACTGGCAGACGCGTGCAGATCTCCGAGACCTTTTGTTTGACCGCAGCAATCGTTGCGTGATCGCCCATATTTTCGAGAATGTCGCAAATCCAGTGAGCTAAGTCGCGAGATTCTTGTTCGTTAAAACCACGCGTGGTGATCGCCGGTGAGCCAATTCTCAAACCCGAAGTAACAAACGGCGACTGCGGATCGTTTGGCACCGAGTTCTTATTCACCGTGATATTAGCCTCACTCAGCGCCGCATCGGCTTCTTTGCCAGTAATTCCTTGCTTAATTAACGACAACAGGAACAGGTGATTATCAGTGCCACCCGAAACCACATCGAAACCACGTTGAATAAACGCTTCGGCCATCGCATTCGCATTAACCACTACCTGCTTTTGATAGTCGACAAAATCGGCGCCCATGGCTTCTTTGAAGGCCACTGCCTTAGCCGCGATAACGTGCATTAAAGGCCCGCCTTGAGTACCAGGGAAAACCATTGAATTCAGTTTTTTCTCAATCACAGGGTTCGCTTTGGCTAAAATAATGCCGCCTCGAGGCCCACGCAAAGTCTTGTGCGTTGTGCTGGTGCAAACATCGGCAATACCCACCGGGTTAGGATAAAGCCCGGCCACCACCAAGCCCGCAACATGCGCCATGTCGACAAACAAATAGGCGCCAACCGAATCGGCGATCGCTCGAAAACGATCAAAATCAAGCACCCGTGAATAGGCTGAAAAGCCGGCGATAATCATCTTTGGCTGATGCTCTTGAGCCAATGCTTCAATCTGCTCGTAATCTATTACACCGGTTTCAGCGTTCAAACCATACTGCACAGCATTGAATAGTTTGCCCGAGAAGTTGACCTTTGATCCATGGGTCAAATGCCCACCGTCAGAAAGACTCATCCCGAGAATAGTGTCTCCAGCGTTTAGCAATGCGAAGAAAACCGCGGCGTTTGCTTGTGAGCCGGAATGCGGCTGGACATTGGCAAAGTCAGCGTTGAATAATTTTTTGACCCGTTCGATCGCCAAATCTTCGGCCACGTCGACAAATTCACAACCACCGTAATAGCGCTTGGATGGATAACCCTCCGCATATTTGTTGGTGAGGCCTGAGCCCTGAGCCTGCATCACTCGCGGGCTGGTATAATTTTCCGATGCGATCAACTCGATATGATCTTCTTGACGAGTCTCCTCAGCTTGGATCGCTGCCCACAAGTCGGGGTCAAAATCAGCAATATTCATTGATTTAGAAAACATCTCAGGTCCTAAAATTATTAGAGCGAGAGATGGTACGAAAATTTCACAGGATTTTCACTGATAAAGACGACAAAAAAGTTAGTGATTACGGCAAACAGGGTCAAAAGTTGGTTTCCCAACAACTGTCCCCATATAGTATAATGTAGAATTAACCCCAAACAGGAAATTGTCATGGAAAGCGTAGGTGTTTATACCCCGCCGAAAAAACCGGCACCTTACATAGCGTCAGGTAGTGATGTGTTCCAGAGCAGTCTGACTGTCAATGAACTCGAAGTAACCCAATCAGCTCAAGATAAACTTCAGGAAATTATCGACCAAACCGACGAAGATGTTTCAGCCATCCGTATTTACATCAGCGGCGGCGGATGCGGCGGGATGTCTTATGGCATGACTTTCACCGATGATCAAACTGATTTCGACACCCTGTTGCAATTCGACGGTTTCAAAATTTTAGTTGACGTAGTCGCATTGAATTACTTAAAAGGCGCCCAAATCGATTACATCCAAGAGGCAGGTCGTGAGCGTTTCGTGTTCAACAATGTGTTCGCAGAGACCGGTGGTTCTGGCGCATGTGGTGGATGCGGTTCCGCAGGATAGACTTAAATTTCAGTCTTTAATGAATACTTAAAGCCCGGCGGTTAGCCGGGTTTTTTGTTTTGACCGAAGCTTTTCTAGCGGCTGCAGCAATGATGACGAATTTGTTCGTTGAAGTTGATGCTCAGCAGTTCTTTCTATTTAAATGGTTGTAACCCAGCTGATTTCGGATCCGATCTTTGAAGAATTTAGTTATTGAGGAATCTGACTATTGGGAATCGACTATTGACAACAAGCTTGCTCAAAGGCCCGCTCTATTCAGGTGGTCGATAGCCTTGTGGGGTTTGCCCCAATTCACCTTCATTAAACAGGAACCCCAACATATGCTGCTCTAGCAAGGTCAGGCTAGCGGGGTCGATGGTAGATAAGCCATTCTCATTAATAATTAGGGTTTGCCGAGCAATCCACTGACTCCAAGCATCAGCCGAAACATTCTCAAATATTCGTTGCCCGAGATCACCAGGGTAAGGAACTTGTTCAAGACCCGCCGCCTCTTCACCCAATAATGCGCATTTCACCATTCGTGCCATTTCTTCATTCCACTCAAATTTCCGGCAAACCGATAACCGTCGCCGCATGATAGCAAACCTGACTCGTTTGTGGCACCAGTTGACGCAGTAACAGACAATCAATCAGACCCGACAACAGCTTGCGTGATTCATCATGCATCTCAACTGAATAACTCATCATTGCTTGCCACGCAGGTTTGCCTAGGCAGGTTTGACCAGACAGATGTTTCAGGGTTAATTGACTTAACTAGTTGGCTCGATTGCCGAATCACACCTAATGAACTTTCAGCTTTCACTATAATTATGTTTAATCTCCCCAACTTTGGGAATGTTCCATGCTGGAACCGCTAATTAGACAAGCGGGACGACTTCCCTCCTTGCCTGAAGTTTATGTCAGAGTCACCGAACTGCTGAAGACCGAGGGCAGCACCGCAAAGGAAATCGGTTATGCATTGCAAACCGACCCCAACCTTACCGCGCGAACTTTAAAGATTATTAACAGCGCTTATTTCGGTCTGCGCAATCCGGTCACGTCAATTCCCCAAGTTGTGGGACTGCTCGGCAGAGAACAATTACAGCAAGTCCTACTTGGATCGGTGCTGTCGAGCGTGTTCAAAGATTTTGATATTAGTGATTTTCCTCTGCGCGATTTTTGGCAGCATAGTATTAAGGCTGCGTTGATTGGCAGGCAGTTAGCGATGCAAAACTCTCGAATCATCGACCACGAA
>CBDTWQ010000234.1:0-3781 GCA_965364115.1 uncultured Gammaproteobacteria bacterium
GTCTCGAAAACTTGTAACAACGAAGTTTCCTTACCCAACACCGGCATCAACTTATCGTTGGGAATCGTAATCAGTGAATCAACCACGCTCGACATTTCTTTAATCCCAGCTTCAGCCTGTGCCATTCGCTTGCTACGCTCAAAGGCAAACGGCTTAGTCACCACGGCGACGGTTAGAATGCCCATTTCCTTCGCAATCTGCGCAATCACCGGGGTAGCGCCTGTGCCTGTTCCACCGCCCATGCCAGCGGTTACAAATAACATGTTGGCTCCTTCAATCATTTCTTGAATACGCTCTCGATCTTCAAGCGCAGCCTGCCGACCAATTCCTGGGTCAGCACCGGCACCCAGACCCTTGGTAATGCTGGAGCCTATTTGCATAGTGGTGCGTACGTCCATTTTCTTTAGCGCCTGCACGTCAGTATTAACGCACATATATTCGACGCCCTCGATTCCGGCCGAGACCATGTGTTGGACAGCATTACCACCGCCGCCGCCAACACCAATGACCTTGATAACCGGGTCTTTGGAGTGTGAATCCATTAGTTCAAACATTTTTATATCTCCTCTTGCTTTTAAAAGTTGCCCTGAAACCAGCTTTTCATTCTTGCCAAAAGACTGCTTCCGTTACGATTATCCAGTTGGTAGCTGGACAAGCCGGACTGTTGTCGATTTCCAAATAACAACAGACCAACACCAGTTGCATGAATCGGATTGCGAACCACGTCGACCAATCCCGAGACATACTGTGGATAACCCAATCGCACTGGCATATGGAAAATCTCTTCCGCCAATTCAATCACGCCCTCCATTTTCGAACTACCGCCGGTCAGTACAACACCGGCAGCACATATTTCTTCAAATCCGCTGCGCCGCATTTCGGCCTGCACCAGACCTAATAACTCTTCGTATCGAGGCTCTACGACCTCAGCCAAGGTCTGCCTAGCCAAACGCCGAGGCTCTCGTTCGCCTACGCTTGGTACTTCAATTGTTTCATCATCGGTCGCCAACTGACGCAATGCACAGGCATAACGTTCTTTCAAATCGTTGGCATATTGGGTTGGGGTGCGTAGCGCGACCGCGATGTCATTGGTAACCTGATCACCAGCGATTGGTATAACCGCGGTATGACGAATCGCACCATCGGAGAAAATTGCAATATCAGTGGTACCGCCGCCAATATCAACCAGACAAACCCCCAACTCACGTTCGTCTTCGGTCAACACTGAGCTGGCCGATGCCAGCTGTTCTAAAATCACATCGTCAACATCGAGGCCACAACGACGCACGCACTTGATAATATTCTGCGCTGCGCTCATCGCGCCTGTGACCAAATGCACTTTGGCCTCGAGTCGCACCCCAGACATACTGATCGGGTCGCGAATGCCTTCGGAATCATCGATCACAAACTCCTGCGGCAGCACGTGCAAAATTCGTTGATCAGCCGGAATCGCAACCGCCTTAGCGGCATCGATCACTCGACCCACATCGGCAGCAGTCACTTCTTTCTCTTTAATCGCAACGATGCCGTGGGAATTGATACTCCTAATATGGCTGCCGGCAATTCCTGCATAAACCGAGCGAATCTGGCAACCCGCCATCAGTTCAGCCTCTTCCACCGCGCGTTGAATCGATTGCACGGTTGATTCGATATTGACTACCACACCTTTTTTCAAACCACGCGATGGTTGAGTTCCGATGCCAATAATATCGATATCGCCCTCGACCGTGACCTCGCCAACAATTGCGACAACTTTTGAAGTGCCTATATCAAGCCCCACAATCAAGTTACCTGAGGTCTTTTTAGACATTGCCATTGCTCCAGATTGATGCGTTGTTTCGGGTGCGCATTTTTTCCTCTTTCCAAGTCACCGCAAAACCATTGCTATAACGCAAATCAAGACGCTTGATCGACTCGCGCCGCGGGATAATTTGCGCGCTGTATATTTGAAACAATCGATCGATCTTGTGCGCCACATTCTCGCGGCCAAATTTAACCGTCAAATCATCGATCATCTTGATTTCGATCGCGCCTCGACCATCAATCCGAAACGCGCTTAACTGCTCATCAAATTGTCTGAAGCGGGCTTCGAGCCGATAAAACTGTCGCAACACATCGGCAGGTGGATGGTTGATACCATTAACTAGAGGTAGGTGCAGAAAAGCATCGCTATCGGCAACATAAACTTCGCCACGATTGCTCAATAAATGATTGTCATCCCAACGCGCCACCGCTATTTTCTCACCAACAACAACGTCCACACGATCGGGCCAAATTCGACGTACCGAGACCGTTGATGCCCAAGGGTGCGCTTGCAGTGATCGTTGTAAGTCAGGAATACTAAGGGACAGAAAGTTCTCGCCTAAATACACACGCAAACTGTTTTCAATTCGATCTTGATCGATATATTCAAACGAGCCTGACAGGTCAATCGTGCGAACCGGCATGAAGCTATCTGCTCTGGCTATAAAACCAGTCAAGGCTGCCAAGGGTAACAACAGAAAAACCCAATTGTAGGATTTTTCCCACACCAAAGAGGCTTTTCGGGACTCGTGTGTGCGCCGTTTAGCTTGGGTTCCAGATCGACCTAGCTTAATCATCCCGAACCTCATCTCGCAACGTCGATTGCAGAATTTTGAGCGTCAAATCGGGCATCTCGAGACCGGCCACCCGTGCCGCCATTGGCACTAGGCTATGGTCTGTCATTCCAGGAACCGTATTGATTTCAATCAACCATGGCTGTTGCGACTGATCGAGGATGAAATCAACCCGACCCCAGTTACTCACGCCGGTGGCACTCACCGCTTGCCGAACCAGTCCATTGATTTCTTCAATCTTCGCTTCTGCTAGCCCGCAAGGACAGGTATAAATCGTATCGCTCGCCTTGTACTTGGCTTCATAGTCGTAGAACTCACGCGGAGTTTCGAGTTTGATTAAGGGTAAAATTTGTTCCTCAACAAACCCAGCGGTGTATTCCACGCCGTCAATAAATCGCTCAGCAAATACCGCGCCATATCGACTAGCCAACTGCCAAGCCGGTAACAATTGTTCGGCCTTTCGAACCAAGGTCATACCAATGCTCGAGCCTTCCAAAATCGGCTTAACGAAGACCGGTAAACCAACCTCTTGGAGCAATCGATCGCAGTCGCTTGGTTGTTTCAATTCAATGAAATCGGGCGTTGGCAATCCACTGCAACGGGCCACTTTTTTTGTCAACACCTTGTCCATGGTAAGAGCCGATGCACAAACACCACTGCCAGTGCTAGGGATGCCAAGGCTATCCAGCAGTGCACGTAAGTGGCCATCTTCTCCGCCAGGACCGTGCAATAAGTTAAATACTCGATCCACCCTAAGCTTTGCCAGTTGGTCGATTGCAGGTGATCTCAGGTCGACCGCAACTGCATCAACGCCTGCCTGCAGCAGAGCCGCATAAACCGCGTTACCACTATTCAGTGAAACCTCACGTTCCGCCGAATCACCACCCATGATGACGGCTACTTTCCCGCAACGTTTAGCGATATCAGCAGTCATAAACCTTCACCCACGATGCGCACTTCTTTCTCGAGCCATTGGTCAAATTTATCCGCCACCTGACAACGAACAAATTCGATTAATGCCTCAACGTCTTTAGCGGTAGTCTGATCGTTTGAAATGATAAAGTTGGCGTGCTTTTCTGAGACCCATGCACTGCCCAAGTGAAAACCTTTGAGCCCGGCTGACTCAATCAATTGTGCCGCATGATGCCCGGGTGGGTTTTTAAAAACCGACCCACAAGAACGTA
>CBDTWQ010000235.1:0-3780 GCA_965364115.1 uncultured Gammaproteobacteria bacterium
TGCGTCTGGATGATTTAGGGCTTGCTCCAAAATAGATGAATCAAAATGCTAACGCACAAACCGTCATTATCAGACTGGACTATAAAATTAAAAGAGATACAAAATGAGTCGTAACGGGTCAATGAAAGTGCCGGGTGACTTGGGCCGCACCGCGGCGCTCGATTTCAGAGCGGCTCGATCCACCCCACCGCCGATTTACCCTCACACCGAAACACTGCCGCTTAAAGCCGATAAAACTTTCAAACAGTTATTTGAACAGGAGCAATAACATTCTGTCGCTAGATATCTTTCAAAGCTGGTGGGCGATGGAATTTCGTCGTCCGGACGGTTACGAGTGGTCAACCGAAGAACGTTTCGAAAAGATCGCCAAAGCGGGCTATCGCGGCGTTGGTTTTGATGCAGGCCTAGCGCATACCCCTTATGACGATCTCTCGGAATACGCCAAATATTGCGAGCACTACGATCTCGATGTATTGATCAATGCCTTCCCACGCAATGACGAAGATGTCGCCAGCGCCATCACCCAAGCCAACCTGTTCAAAGGCCGATGTCGCTTCATCAGCATCATCGGAAGCGTGGTGCCCTGGCACGTCTATGAAGTTGCGGAAATAACCCGCCGATGGCTCAAACAGGGTGAACAAGCAGAGATTCCCATATTCGTCGAAGGTCACCGCAACTGCATGACTAATGACCTGCTGTTTACCTTGCAGTTAATGGATGCCGTACCCGAGCTTAAGATGACCGCCGATCTGTCTCATTTCATGGTCAACCAAGAATGGATAAATCTGCCATTGGAAGATCATCAGCAAGCATTGATCAGCCGCTTTCTGGAACGCTGCGAAACCTTCCAAGGACGCATTGCCTCGTCCGAGCAAATTCAGATCCAAGCCGACTTCCCGCAACACGAAAGATGGGTCAGCTTGTTTCACGACTGGTGGGTTGAAGGACTCGCGAGCTGGCGCAAGCGCCACGTTGGCACCGATGACCGCTGTATCTTTTTGTGCGAATTGGGGCCCCCGCCCTACGCCATCACCGGTGCCGATGGTTATGAACTTAGTAGCCGTTGGGATGAGGCATTGCAAATGAAAGAGACGGTTGAGGACATTTGGAAAAACTTGGATCATTGAATTAGAGTCATTGAATGAATCCCAATTCACCCAATCTGAGAAAAGTCATCAATCAATCTCGATCGATATGCCGCTAACTCCACGTTCTGTCACTTTAAAAGTCAGATCAAGCAATCTACTCGCTTTAAATCGAATTCAAACGGATATCGACGAAATAAACTCATAATATTAAATTATATTGAATTGCCTTTTGAAGCTATGGCATTATGTATTGATGCAGCCATATTCTATCTTTTCGCTGGCCAGAAACGCCCTCAGCAACCACAAAAACTGGTCCAAAGCTTGGCGCAGTCCTCCGCTTAAGAAGCGTTATGATGTGATCATTATTGGCGCGGGTGGGCATGGGCTGGCAACGGCTTATTATCTGGCGAAGAACCATGGCATTACGAATGTTGCGGTGCTCGAACGCGGCTGGCTTGGTGGCGGCAATATCGCACGTAACACCGTCACCATTCGTTCGAATTACATGCGTGACGAAAGCATTCCGTTTTACGTGAAGTCGGTGAAGCTCTATGAAGGGCTGACCAAAGAGCTGAACTACAACCTGATGTATTCGAAACGCAGCATGATCGATGTGGTGCAAACCTACCCCAAACTGCGTGAAATCAAGCGGCGAATGTTCAATGGCGATCTTCATGGGTCGGTTTATGAACGCATTGGTGTGGACGAATTACGTCGGCGAATTCCACCTTTGACGGGTGGCGGTCCGGAATCACGTCTGCCGATTATCGCGGGGATGGTGCATCCATCAGCGGCCGTCTGCCGACACGATGCGGTGGCCTGGAGTTATGCGCGGGCGGCAGACGATCGCGGTGTTGAGATCCATCAAAACACCGAAGTGTTGAAACTTTTGCGCGATGCCAACAATGGTCGCATCAGCGGCGTTGAAACCAGTCGCGGCACGGTTTATGCCGATAAGGTCGCGGTGGTGGTTTCCGGGCATACCACGTCTATCACCGATTCTCTCGATCTGAAGCTGCCGATTAAATCCTTTAATTTGACTGCGTTTGTCTCTGAACCGGTAAAACCGATCATCGATGTGGTGGTGAATTGCCCGGACATCGGGGTCTATCTAAGTCAGTCCGATAAAGGTGAATTGATCATCGGTGGTGCACCCGATGCGGGGCAATCCTTTCGTCGTGACATCAAGCAGCATGTGTTTGAAGACACGGTTACTTCGATGCTGGAATTGTTCCCATCGTTCAAGCGGTTGAAGTTAATGCGTCAGTGGGGCGGCACGCTTGATATTGCCCATGATGCAACACCGATTTTGAGCCAGACCGATATTCAGGGGCTGTTTGTTTCTGCAGGCTGGTGGGGTGGATTCAAGGCAGTGCCCGCGGGTGGCTATACGCTCGCACATTTGATTGCGAAAAACGAACAGCATGAATTGACCGCAGCTTTTTCACTGGATCGCTTCAAGCGGCTCGATTTCATTCTCGAAGCCGGCACCACAACCGCAACCTGATGTTAAAGATATCCTGCCCTTTTTGTGGCCCGCGCAACGAAGTCGAATTCGTGCACGGTGGCCCGTTGAAAAAGAAACGTCCTGAAGATACCTCATCGTTTACTGATCAAGCTTGGATCGAATATCTGACAGTGCCGCAAAACCCACTTGGCCCAGTGCAGGAACGCTGGTGGCATCTGCGCGGTTGCGGTAGCTGGTTCACGATTACGCGTGATACACGAACTCATAACATCATCGAGAACGAGAGCGAATCATGAGCAGCACCCGTTTTCGAAACGCCGAAGGTGGATTGATCGATCGCAATCAGCCCATCTCGTTTCAATTCAATGGTAAAACTTATCAAGGCTTCGCGGGTGACAGTCTCGCCTCAGCGCTGATTGCCAATGGTGTGTTTTTGACTGCCCGTAGTTTCAAGTATCACCGCCCGCGTGGGATTGTCGGTTCGGGTTATGAAGAACCTTCATCGCTGGTGGAACTGGCGGGTGATGAAGAGTCTGGCAACCAGCCGATTACGCGGGTGCAAATTCGCCCCGGGCTCGATGCACGCTCGGTGAATTGCTGGCCTTCACCGGAATTCGACTTAATGGCAGTGAATCAGTTTTTTAGCAAACTGATCCCTGCCGCGTTTTATTACAAGACCTTCAAATGGCCAAACTGGCGCCTATTCGAACCCTCGATCCGTCGTGCTGCCGGCCTCGCCTCCGCGCCCGAGAAGATTCACCACAAAGGTCATTATGAAACGCGTTATGCGCATTGCGATGTGCTCATCGTTGGTGCCGGCCCTGCCGGGTTAATCGCTGCATTGCAGGCGGCACGCAGTGGTGTGCGAGTGATACTCGCCGATGATGGGCTCGAAGCGGGCGGCGGTCTATTATCACAACGCACTACGATTGATGGAAAGAATGCGATTGACTGGGTTCGCAAAACCACAACGACACTTGACGCAATGGACAACGTAATTCGCCTGACTGAATCCACAGTCTGGGCTTATCGCGAACATAACTTATTGATGATTACCGAGCGCTCACCAACGACTGAAAATGTGTTTCAACGCAGCTGGCGGGTGCGGGCTAGCCAAGTGTTGATTGCGACCGGAGCGATTGAACGCAATCTGGTGTTTGCGAATAACGATAAACCGAGTGTGATGATGGCCTCGGCTATCCAGGCTTATATCAACCGCTATGC
>CBDTWQ010000236.1:0-3739 GCA_965364115.1 uncultured Gammaproteobacteria bacterium
CGGTGAAGGAATCGACCCAGGCCTTGGTTTGGTCTGACCAATCGTTGTAGAACAGATCCATGCGCACGTTCGAGCCGAGTTGCAGCGAATAAGGGCCGCCTAAGATGTAATAGGCGACCATCGTGAACTGAGCGATTTCAAGCGTCCAAAGCGAAGGTAGAAAAAAAGTTTTTGAGATGGAAGACCAGAGCAATATTCCGATCAAAACGAAGATGCCATACATCGCCACGCGTCCAACTCGGTAGTTGACCCGATCAATAAACGATACATAAAGCCGCGCTAGCTTGAGCATCGAGAATTAGTGGATGGGGCAGGGCGTGTTGCAACCCGCGGGCGCATCATCGAGCAAGCAAAATTGAGTCTAAAAATTAGATTTCCTATGGTTCTGTTCTTATTATAGATTGATGCCTCTGGCGATGTTTATGCGCAGAATGCGATTCATTGTTCGACATCGATCATAATGTGAATCAACGCGCTTTTCCAATTCTTCACTAATTTGGGACAGTCGCTCTATAAACTTGGCAATGATTTTACTGGGCAAGAATCGATATACGGTCTTTAATCAACGTATTAAATTGATACTGACAGGCCAAAAATCAGATGAATAAACCAGCCCTACTGATTATCGACGTGCAAAAAGGCCTAGACTCGCCGAGTCTTGGCAATCGTAACAATCCTGACGCTGAGATCAAGATGGCTAGCTTGCTGGCAGAGTGGCGTGAAAAATCGTTGCCCGTAGTGCACGTCAAACACAATTCTCTGGAGCCCGGTTCAACCTTGCGAACCGATTTGCCCGGCAATGAAATCAAAGAAGCTATGAAGCCTCTGCCAACCGAAAAACTATTCGAGAAAAACGTCAATAGCGCATTTATTGGCACTAACCTCGAAGGTTATTTACACGGTGAAGGAATTCAGGATCTCGTGGTGGTTGGCCTAACGACCGATCACTGCGTGTCGACCTCGGTTCGAATGGCGGCTAACTTAGGGTTCAATGTTTGGCTTATTAGTGATGCCACCGCCACTTTCGAACGAGAAAGCTATGATCGCAAGCATTTTTCAGCGGAGCAGATGCACGAAGTCAATCTGGCCAGTCTGGATCAGGAGTTTTGCGCCGTCATTACAACTGAGGCCGCGCTCAACGAAATCTCGAAACAATAGGCCGCGACGGTCGATGGTAATAGAGCGCGAAGGACTAAAGTTCAGATCGCCGAGGCTTCTCCGATCGTTCGGGATGGTAGAGTCACGTAACTTGATACAAGCTGGAAATCAATGCCGTCGAGCAAGTTTTTTCTTTATTCACTTCAATTTTAGTCTATAGAACATAGTGGTGGTCCAAGAGCCTGCCTAGGGTGCAGGCATCTTCGCAATCGAGCATAGGCAAATGATGAATACAAACCAGTTAAAATTACTATTGATCACTCTGTTAATCGGAGTGACGCAAGGCTGTGCAACGATGAGTTCCTCCGATTGCCTCAAAGCCGATTGGAAAGCAATCGGGTTTAAGGACGGATCGAAAGGAAAAGCCGTTAGCTATATCGAAACGCATGGGGAATCCTGTGCAGAACATGGCGTTAGGCCCGTCGTGGCTAAATACAAGCGCGGTCACGCTGAAGGCATTCGCCTTTACTGCGCGCCACGAAAAGCCTTCAAGCTTGGAGTTCGCGGAAAGAGTCACAATAATGACTGCCCGGCTGATTTACGCAAGGCCTTCGTAACCGCACACAAAAACGGGCTTCAACTGCGTGCGGCAAAAGCGGATGCAAAACAGGCTAAAAAACTGTCGCGATCGGCCAATTTGAAAATGAGTGATGTCACTCGTAAAATAAACAGACTCCAGGAAACACTATCGGCTGCCAGAATGTCATCTAAAAAAAGTGTGGCCATGTATCTTCAATTTAGGGAGACGCAAACCCAAAGCAAAGAGCTTGAAATAGCGGCTCAAATAGCCGACCAAGAAGCGGTCAACCGGCAGCGTGAATATGAATATCTCAAAGCAAAGTTCAGATACTAGTACTTTGCTAACGGCCACCATCTGATCTTGCCAGTTAAAGCCCCTAAGTTAAGGGGCTTTTTTATTTGGGTGATTAAAAGTGGGTTGCTGTTTTTCGATAAAGACGGCCGAGACTTAAACGCTTTTACAGCTCTGCCAGGTTAGGACGACTGTTGCAACGAGCATTCAACAACTTAAACCAACGACTCTGCCCTCAAATCTGATCTATAAAGAGATTGGTGCTTTAAGAATCTGGCTAAAGACAGGCATCTTCACAACAGGGAATCTATCAAATAATGAATGTGAAACAAATTAAACTATTGCTGGCTATGCTCTTCATCGGGGCCATTCAGGGTTGCGCGACGATGAATAAGTCAGAGTGTCTCGGAGCCGACTGGAGAATTGTCGGTCTTGAAGACGGCTCGGCGGGAAAGCCTTTAGCCAACATCGGCAGGCATCGCGAAGCTTGCGCCGAACACGAAGTCAATCCGGTTCTAGACCATTACAAGCAAGGCCACTCTGAGGGCGTCCGAAGATTTTGCACGCCACATAAGGGCTTTCAAGTGGGTTTGCGCGGCCGTGGTCACAGCGATGTCTGCCCGGCGGACTTGCGCAATGAATTTATTGTTGCTTACGAAGATGGGCTAGAACTGCACGCTGTGCGATCCGCTGCTGCGAGAGCGCGAAACCGGATGAAAACAGTCAAAAAGAAACTTGATCATCTCGACAAAAGTATAACCAGGCTCGAAATTATCTTGATCAGCGGAGAAGGTAATGCCAACAGTCGAATCAACTGGCTACTTAAAATGAAAGACGCTCAAAGCCAACGAGACCAACTAGAAGAAGAACTCAGTGAACTGGAAATCGAGATCGTCAGCTTGCAGGACGAATCCGATTACCTCAGTTCGAAATTCCAGTATTAATGATCAATGGCATTCGACAGTGAGTGGAATTTTGAAGAGATCAAGATCAAAGACTTGGCGCTTTGTTTCCCTCGCAGGCTTTGTTGTCAGCGTATTGTTTTAAACTGAGGTTATGATGATTTACGGTTTTGAAAGTTTAAAAGGGAGGGTAAACCCTTGGAATGTATTGTCGTTATTTTTGTTTTTAGTATGGTCCGTTTATAGTAATTCTTTTGAGCTAAAAGGCATGATCTTCTCTCCTTTGATTGCTTACGAAAAAGCTGATGGTGAAGTTGTCTCGTCTTCTAGCGTAATCGCTAGTGTTGTCAAAGGTGGATCATCTCGATTGGCCAAGATTGATTACATATTTAAAGTTGAGGGCAAAGATTATTTTTCAAATAAGATCAATTTCGCGGCTGATGGGACTAAAGTTAATCACTATTTGAGAAAGTATCAAAAAGGTGACCGGGTAGTAGTTTTTTATAATGTTGATGATCCGTTTTTTTCAGTTTTAGAGCCGAAAAACTATTCATATCGAGCGTTTATTGGCCCGGTTTTTATAATGGCTCTATTGATAGGATATTTATTTTATTGTTCAAAGAAAAAAATAGATTCATCAGTTAGAAAGAGACGTTAGAAAGGTCTGCCATTACACCTTGTTTGAATATGGCAGGGTAGCCGAATTCGAGATGCGGCTATAGTGGTCGCTTATGGCAGCGGTGGGTATACGGTGAAGGGAACTGGTGATTGCTTTGAATAGAGAATATAGGGGTCAAGCGTATTTAATAGCATTCAAAGATGGTACATGATGAAATTATGCCAAGACCAGCCCGTATCCAATATGAAG
>CBDTWQ010000237.1:0-3735 GCA_965364115.1 uncultured Gammaproteobacteria bacterium
TACGATGCTGAAATGACCGCCGCGCTGTTTTGCAAAATCGTCAATGAAATGGGCCGATTGTAGGCACATTTCTGCAAAGCGCAGCGGTTTGCCAGGCCAGATTTTTTAGTTACTCTTTTTAGCCAACGCAGCGCTGGCCACTTTCTCAAGCTCGCCCGACTCATGCATTTCCAGGGTGATGTCACAACCACCGATCAATTCCCCATCCACATAAACCTGCGGAAAAGTTGGCCAATCGGCAAACTGCGGCAGGTTCTGGAAAATCTCAGGGTCGGCCAGAACATTGACGTAGGCAAACTCGATTTCAAGCGATTTTAATGCCTCGGCCGTGCGGCTAGAAAACCCGCATTGCGGCAGTTGCGGCGTTCCTTTCATATAAACCAACACCGGATGTGCTTCAACCTGTTCTTTAATACGCTCTAAAACGTCCATTCTAAACCTCGAATTCAACTTGTGTGGAGCTCCGAGCTGTCCATTCTCGGCAGCCAGAGTGAAACGCGAATCATAGCCATTTCGCGGATTAATGGAAGGCTGATGAAAATAACTTCTATCGCCAGCCACCGGCAGAACTATGGGCAAAGGCCACTATTTTCAAGGGCTAGCAATTAAAAGAGGCCAAAACTGGTGATTAGAGATCGACGTGCTGCTGCAGCCAATATTCGAGTAACGCGCAATGCCAAAGCTTGCTGCCATTTAAGCGGGTAAAGTGTTGCTCGGGCTCGCTGAGCAGCTGATCGACATAGGTGGAGTTAAACAGGCCGCGTTCACGGCTGCGCTGGCTATTCAAAATATCGGCCATAAACTCGTAAAAGTCACCGCGAACAAATTTTAACGCCGGCATCGGGAAATAACCTTTCGGACGGTCGATCACTGCATCGGGCACTAGTCCACGAGCAATCTCTTTTAGAATCCCCTTGCCACCGTGTTTTAACTTCAATTCAATCGGACAACTAGCCGCCAACTCAACCAATTGATGATCCAAAAATGGCACCCGTGCTTCTAGCCCCCAGGCCATGGTCATGTTGTCAACCCGCTTAACCGGATCATCCACCACTAGGGTCGTCGTGTCCAAGCGCAACACGGCATCCATAAAATGGTCTGCCTGTGAACTGTTCAAGGCTTCTTCCAGCAATCGCGAAGTATGATCTTCACCTCGATACGCCTCGTTCACACTTTGCAGGAACTCGGCGTGATCACGATCAACGTAGCGCTCACTAAAGCGCTGTAGCGGGGGCTCATTAACCGCTGCCGACATCTGCGAATACCAAAAGTATCCGGCGAACACTTCGTCCGCACCCTGCCCGCTTTGCACCACCTTGACCGATTTAGAAACCTGTTCTGAGAGCAAATAAAAGGCCACCGCATCCTGACCCACCATCGGCTCAGACATTGCTGCAACGGCCTCTGGCAAGCGGGTTAAGACCTCATTATTAGGAATCAGAAACTTCTGATGATCGCTCGAATATCGCGCGGCAACCGGGTCAGAAAACTCAAACTCATTACCGCTCTCCTCAGGCTGATCTTCGAAACCAATGCTAAAGGTGCGAATATCGTTTTGACCCGCTTCGGCTAGCAAAGCAACCAACAAACTTGAATCAAGACCGCCCGAGAGCAGCACGCCGACCGGCACATCGGCGATCATCAAACGTCGTTTGACTGCCTGCATCAAGGCGTCATGAATCAACTCGTTCCATTCCTTCGGAGAATGTGTGACTAACGAAGGTTTGGCCACCAACGACCAATAACGTTGCTCTTCGATTGAACCATCGGCGTGCACCCTAAGGTGGGACGCTGGTCGGCATTTTTTGATTGATTTGAGCAGCGTACGAGGGGCCGGAATCACCGCATGCAAACTCAGCTGATGGTGCAGACCCACCGGGTCGATGCCTCGATCAAACAAACCGCAAGCCAGCAAGGCCTGCGGGTTTGAAGCGAAATAGAAGCCGTCGGCCGAAACCGCATAGTAAAGCGGCTTGATGCCCATTCGATCACGCGCCAAAAAAAGTTGCTGCCGATCTGAATCCCAAATCGCAAACGCAAACATGCCGTGCAGTTTCTCGACACAGGCTTCACCCCAGCAGGCAAAAGCATTGACGATAACTTCGGTGTCACTGTGCGAGTTGAAGGCGTAACCACGCGCGATCAAGTCTTCCCTGAGTTCGGGGTAATTATAAATGGTGCCATTAAAAACGATGCAGTAGCGACCGCTGGGATCGGTCATTGGCTGGTGCCCGGCAGGGCTTAGATCGATAATCGATAAACGGCGATGCCCCAGCATCACCGAGCGATCAAAAAACTCGCCTTTGTCATCAGGGCCACGCCGCGCCACTTGCAAAGACATGCGCTGCGCCAATGCTGAATCTATACCATTTCGCTTAAAACTGAGGGCGCCAAACAAGCCACACATAAAAGTTTACCTTCGAGAAAATTAACACTAATAACCGACTCCCAGAGAGCCATTGCGCCCCTTTCCGAAAGTCCTTATACTCCGCCGCGTGTGGCGGTTAAGGGCAAACCAACTGCCAAAATCCTTATTCTAAACGTTTATCTTGGGGAGTCATCAATGAATCCGTTAAAATCAATTACAGGCACTATCGTCACCGGAATCGTGGTGAGTGCTATCGTCATAGCGATCTACGCTGACGGTTCGAGTCAAGGCATACAATGGACCGTCTGGTTGCACGTTTTATCCGGCGTTGCTTGGATTGGTTTACTCTACTACTTCAATTTCGTTCAAGTGCCTGGCGTGGCCAAGGCTTTGTCAGAAGCCAATGATGGCGGCCCCGGGCCAGCAGCGATCAACAAATATGTTGCCCCTGGCGCATTGTTATGGTTTCGCTGGGCGGCGCTGGTTACTTGGTTATCGGGCGCGACCTTGCTGTCACAATATGGCTTGTTCAAGGAAGCCTTCTTGTTCCAACCCGGCGGTACAGTGATCGGCGTCGGCGCTTGGCTCGGCACCATCATGCTGCTCAATGTGTGGGTCTTGATTTGGCCAAACCAAAAGAAAATCTTGGGCCTCGACGGTAAAACTCACGAGCCTGAAGTAATCGCTAAAGCTAAGTTTACGGCTCTGATGGCATCACGTGCCAACACCGCCCTTTCGATTCCAATGCTGTTATCGATGACTGCTTTCGGCCATGGCGGTTTTCCGTTTTAGCGACAGACAACCGCTAAAATTTTAAAAGGCCTCGCCTCGGCGGGGCCTTTTTTTTCGTAAAAGCTTGAATTCTCCGCTAATCACTGTAATTTCGATCGCTTTTTTAAAGATCAAAATCGATGCCTAACCATCTAATCACTGCCTACCAACCGTTGCCGGTTAGCTTCACTCATGGTGATGGCTGCTATCTATGGGACGACAAGGGTAAAAAATATTTTGACGCCCTCTGCGGCATTTCGGTGACTAGTCTCGGACATGCCCACCCTGCGGTTAGCGAAGCAATCAAATTTCAGGCCGACACTCTGCTCCATTGCTCCAACCTCTACAACATAGAATGGCAACATAAGTTGGCGGAGTTGCTCTGCCAGCAATCGGGCATGGAGCGCGTGTTTTTCGGTAATTCAGGCGCCGAGGCGAACGAAGGAGCGATTAAACTAGCGCGCTTGTATGGGCATCAACAGGGAATCGAAACCCCGCATATCGTAGTCATGCAGAATGCCTTTCACGGCCGAACGATGGCGACCTTGAGCGCCACCGGCAACCGCAAGGTTCAGGCCGGTTTCGAACCTCTCGTA
>CBDTWQ010000238.1:0-3718 GCA_965364115.1 uncultured Gammaproteobacteria bacterium
GTATCAACGCTTATCTAGTGTGAACTCAAATGCCTGAAGCCGAGCTGCCAGACAGCGAAACACCTAAAGAGTCGGAGAGCAATGCCGAAACCCCAATTGACTTTGATAAAGAGTATGGCGGGCCAAAAGGCAAAGAGCCGACACGCTACGGCGACTGGGAAAAGAAAGGGCGTTGCATTGATTTCTGAAACTCTGGTGATCAATCCACTCCTTATCTACAAGGCACGACTTATAAGAAAGACTAACGGAGCCCGCCTGAATGACTGACAGCAACCATCCCATTTCACCACATTTGCAAGTCTATCGACTGCCGTTAACCGCAATATTATCGATCACGCATCGAATTACTGGGGTCATACTCGCCGTCGGTAGCATGTTGCTGGTCTGGGTTCTAGCCGCCGCCGCGTTTGAACCGACTTATTTTCAAGCCATGCTGCCGCACTTGGGCAGTTGGTATGGCGAAGTCTTTTTTATTGGTTTGGTGTTCTCACTTTATCTCCATTTTTGTAATGGCATTCGCCATTTATTTTGGGATGTTGGCTATGGTTTTGAGCTGGATACGGTCGACCTCACCGCAAAGCTTGCGATTGTCGTTGCCATTCTGATGACCACTCTTACCTGGTTTCTGGGGAACTAGTCATGACTGATTTGAGAACGCCACTGTCGAAGGTGAAGGGTTTGGGTTCTGCCAAAGACGGCACCCATCACTTTTGGCATCAACGATTGACCGCGCTAGTTTTGATTCCACTGGTAGTTTGGTTGGGCTTCAGCCTAGCCGCGATGCCGGTGACTCATTCAAGCTTGCTGGAGTGGGTTAGACAACCACTGGCTACGATTGCCTTAGTGTTGCTGATTGCAAGCACCTTTTATCACGCGCAACTCGGTTTGCAGGTGGTTATCGAGGACTATGTTGCGAGCCACTCGAGCCGAACGTTTGTGTTGCTAGCGTCCAATTTATTCTGCCTGCTGTTTGGCATTGCTGGCGTTATTGCCGTTTTAAAAATTGCTTTTGGAGCCTAGCGAATGGCGCATGATTACAAGCTAATTGACCATACTTATGATGTCGTCATCGTCGGCGCTGGTGGCGCCGGTTTACGATCAACGCTGGGAATGGCGGCGGCCGGTTTGTCCACCGCTTGCATTACTAAGGTGTTTCCTACCCGTAGCCATACGGTGGCCGCACAGGGTGGTATGAGCGCGTCTTTGGGCAACATGGGGCCTGATAGCTGGCAGTGGCATATGTATGACACGGTCAAGGGTTCAGACTGGCTGGGCGACCAAGACGCAATTGAGTATATGTGCCGTGAGGCGGTGCCCGCAGTGATAGAACTAGAGCATTACGGGGTGCCATTTTCACGCACCGAAGAGGGCAAAATTTATCAACGCCCGTTTGGCGGCATGACCACTAATTTTGGCGAAGGCACCGCGCAACGAACCTGCGCTGCTGCTGATCGCACTGGTCACGCAATTTTACACACCCTCTACCAACAATCGCTGAAGCATAAGGCGGAGTTTTTTATTGAGTACTTCGCAATTGACTTGATAATGGATGAGGGCGTCTGCCGTGGCGTGGTCGCATGGGATCTGGCAACTGGAGAGCTGCATCGATTTCGCGCACACACCGTGGTGTTAGCAACCGGTGGTTGTGGTCGAACCTATTTCTCGGCCACTTCGGCGCACACCTGCACTGGCGATGGTAATGCGATGGTGGTTCGCGCCGGGTTGCCGTTGCAAGACATGGAATTCGTTCAGTTTCATCCCACCGGTATTTATGGCGCAGGCGTGTTGATCACCGAAGGGGTGCGAGGCGAGGGCGGTTATTTAACCAACTCCAAAGGCGAGCGTTTCATGGAACGTTATGCGCCGAACGCTAAAGATTTGGCCTCGCGCGATGTGGTGAGCCGCTCGATGACACTCGAGATCAATGAAGGCCGTGGTGTCGGCGAAGCGGGCGACCACATTAATCTGCACCTTGAACATTTGGGTCCAGAAGTGATCAATGAGCGATTACCCGGCATCTCTGAATCGGCTGAAATATTTGCCGGTGTCGACGTCACTAAAGCGCCCATTCCGGTGATACCAACCGTGCATTACAACATGGGCGGAATACCCACTAATTATCAAGGCGAAGTGGTGACCTTAAAAGATGGCGACCCAGATTCAGTGGTGCCTGGATTGATGGCGATTGGTGAAGCCGCCTGTGTCTCGGTGCATGGTGCTAACCGTCTCGGGTCTAACTCCTTATTAGATATTGTTGTGTTCGGCCGAGCTTCAGCATTGCGAGCGGCGGAAATTATTGAGCCCAACAGCCCACACAAACCACTGGCGGACGATGCCTGTGACGCCATTGTTGGGCGCCTCGATCGTTTACGCAATGCCAAAGGAGACAATACAACCGCCAGCATTCGCAACAATATGCAGCGCGAAATGCAAAAGCACGCAGCGGTTTTTCGCAGCGGTGAATCATTAAGCGAAGGCGTGGCCAAAATGAACACCATTTTCGCCAGCTTTGATAATGTTTCAGTCTCAGATCGAGGTTTGATTTGGAACACTGATTTGGTCGAAACCCTCGAGCTTGAAAATCTATTGCTTCAAGCGCAAAGCATCATTCAAGGTGCACTTAATCGCACAGAAAGCAGGGGCGGTCACGCGCGCGAAGACTATAGTGAGCGCGATGACGTCAATTGGATGAAGCACACGCTGGCCTGGGTTGACCATCAAGGTGAAGTCAGCTTTGACTATCGACCCGTGCACATGTACACGCTAAGCGACGAGTGTGAAGTTATTCCACCTAAGAAACGAGTTTACTAATGGCTGAATTTTCCCTTCCCGCCAACTCGGTGGTTAAGCAAGGTAAGTTGTTCAAGGCATCGAACAAAGCGACCAATATCAAACGCTTCATTGTTTATCGATATGACCCCGCCTCGGGAGAGAATCCGCGCACCGACACTTTTGAAGTGGATATGGATCATTGCGGTCCGATGGTGCTCGATGCACTGTTGAAAATAAAGGATGAGATGGATTCCTCATTGTCATTGCGGCGTTCTTGTCGTGAGGGCATTTGTGGCTCCTGTTCGATGAACATCGATGGCGGCAACACGCTCGCGTGCACCCAGGCAATTGCTGACATTAAAGGCGATGTGAAGGTTTACCCGCTTCCTCATCAGCCGGTGGTAAAGGATTTAGTCTCAGATCTCACCAATTTTTATGCTCAATATGCGTCGATCGAACCTTGGATGAAAACCGACAGCCCAACGCCACCGGATCGTGAGCGTCTGCAATCACGTGAAGATCGAGAGAAATTGGATGGATTGTATGAATGCATTCTTTGCGCCTGTTGCTCAACCGCCTGCCCAAGTTACTGGTGGAATAGCGATCGTTATCTTGGCCCAGCTGCTTTATTGAATGCCTATCGATGGATTGTTGATAGTCGAGATGAAGCCACTGGTGAACGTCTCGATGATCTCGAAGACCCGTTCAAGTTGTATCGCTGCCACACAATTATGAATTGTGCCAAGGTTTGTCCGAAAGGTCTTAACCCGGCTAAGGCGATTGCAGAAACCAAGAAACTACTGGTGCAGCGAAAGATATAGTCGGTTTCAAGCGATAGCTTGAGCGATTCGGCACATACCCATGTTTCTGTCAAATGATCGTTCGTTGAAAGTTCGCCGGCAGTGATAGATTGTTATCACCACTTAGGGTTTCTGCTAGGCCGCAT
>CBDTWQ010000239.1:0-3698 GCA_965364115.1 uncultured Gammaproteobacteria bacterium
GTATACTGTCCCAAGGAATTAAATTCGGTTACCGCTGGCGCGGTCGAACAGGTGCAACAATGATGGGTCGCAGGTGAGGTGGATTGGATCGCCCATTTTCATTTGCGGTGGGGTTTCGAATTTCGCAGTCATCGAGACACCCTGTTCGGTGGTGATATAGGCGAGCGCGTATTCACCGAGCTTTTCGACCAATTCTAGTTCACCGGTTACCAGCGCATCTTGCGGATCAGCCAAACGAACATGTTCAGGCCGCATTCCAACCGTCACTTCTGCGGATGGCACATCAGCGGAGAATTCGATCTCCTTGCCATTCTCGAATCGAAGCTTGCCGTCCTCGGCGTGGGCATTCAGGAAATTCATTTTCGGGCTGCCAATAAACCCGGCGACAAACAAGTTTTGCGGCGTGTTATACAGCTCCATCGGTGACCCCACTTGCTCAATATTGCCCGCGTTTAGAACGACGATTTTATCGGCCAAGGTCAATGCTTCGACTTGATCATGAGTCACGTAAATCATTGTGGTTTTGAGATGAGCATGCAGCCGCGCAATTTCGATTCGGGTCTGCACGCGCAACGCCGCATCCAGGTTTGACAAAGGCTCGTCAAACAAAAACACTTGAGGATCGCGAACGATGGCACGACCAATCGCAACTCGCTGGCGCTGACCACCCGAAAGATTTTTCGGTTGACGACCTAAGTAATCAGTCAACTGAAGCGTTTCAGCCGCTGCGTTAACACGTCTATCAATTTCTTCTCTAGGCGTTTTCGCTTGTTTCAAGCCAAACCCCATATTCTCAGCGACCGTCATGTGCGGATAAAGCGCGTAGGTCTGGAACACCATCGCAACACCCCGTTTTGATGGTGCGATCTCATTCACCTGCCGACCACCTATTTCAATCGTACCGCTAGAAATTTCTTCAAGGCCCGCGATCATTCGCAACAAAGTAGATTTGCCACAGCCCGACGGACCGACGAAGACAACGAACTCGCCGTCGTCGATGTCAAGGTCAACGCTATGCATCACATTGACTTCGCCATAGGATTTATTCACTTTTCTGAGTTTCAGATTTGACATAGTATTACCCTAGGTTCCGCTTGCTTTGGTTAGCTAAACTGCCTGTTTCATCGGCAGTGTATTTGAGATTCAATTGTTCAATTTTTTGGCATAAGACGTTCGAAAATTCCGGATAACTTTGCGGCAATTCGCCCCAAAGATGACTCGAATTTGCGAAGGCTGCAGCCTGATCTTGTTCGAGGTATGGCTGCAGCAATGCTATTTTCGGTTCTATATAGTTAAATGCTAAGTCGCCGTCATGAATGCGTTTGGCAAATACATACCAACTCGCAATTGAGTTGATCGCCCAGTTTGGCACTCGGCCTGCCTCAAAACTGTTAATCATGGTGGGCAGAATATAAATTGGGAATTTGCTAACGCCGTCCGTACAAATTCTTTCTAGCGCGTCTGCGACATTCGAGTTTTTAAACCGCTCGATGATAATCTCGAGATACTGATGCCGGTCGAACGGCAAATCTTGCGGCAGCCCGGGCAGCACCTCTTCGTTTTCATAGGCTCTGAAATGCACCTCAAGTTCAGCATCATTCATCGCTTGATCAAAAGTGTGATGCCCCTGCAACACGCCCAAGTAAGATAGGCTGGTGTGACCGCCGTTGAGCACTAGAATTTTGGTTTCTTCATAAGGCACAACAGAATCCACAATTTGCACGCCCACCTGCCCAAGCGGTGGTCTTTGCGCAGCAAAATTATCTTCTATCACCCACTGAATATAATCTTCACTGAGCACGCTAGGATCATCAACCCGACCAAAAAGACGGGCCACTTCATCGAACACTCGGCTGTCAGGTTTAGGCGTAATTCGGTCGACCATCGATGAAGGAAAACTCGCATGGCTCGCTAGCCAATCGATCAATTCGGTGTCTTTGCAGAGTGTCAGATAGGCGAGGAAATTACGTTCCAATAATTCACCATTGGCGCGCAAATTATCACAGCAGAGCACCGAGATTGGACCCGCTTGACTGATTCGACGAAGATTCAAACCCGCTCTCAGGTAGGCGTAAACGCTAGTCTTTCGAGTGCCGTTAACCTCCTCAATGAGGAGCGGATCTAATTGATTCAAGTCACCATTACCATCGATTGAATAGCCACTCTCGGTGACCGTCATACTAAGCATCTTGACCGAGGCTTCAGCCAATAACCGTTCGGCCGCCGCGGCATTTTGACTCCAGTCGGAAAATGCGACTATTGAACGAACCTGAATAAATTCTGCTGCACCATCTGCACTAATGCTTTTGACCACATAGCCGTCGGAGGATTTCTCCAGATTCACCAATTGCTGACTGTCGCTGGCACGCAGGTTGACCGCCGCTATCCCCCATGACAAGTCACCCGTCTTCTCCATCATCGCGTCGATATAAAGCGCTTGATGCGCTCGATGAAAGGCACCCGGGCCGATGTGCACCACGCCTATTTCACAAGCCTCACGATCGTAGGTCGAGACTTGTAATTTTGCTATTCCGCTGTCTGTCATGAGTTCTGGGTCAGTTCGATTGGGGTCACATGGTGCAGACGTTCGCGTGCTGAATTACGATAACTGCTAGGTGTGACATTCTTCATTTTAAAGAAATGACGATTGAAATTGGCTAGATTTTGAAAACCAACCTCATAACAAATCGACGATATTCGAGCGTTGCTCTCTTGCAGCATCAGGCAGGCATGGCCAATTCGAACTTGATTGACGAAATCGACAAAACGGTTTCCGGTGGACTTATGAAAGTTGCGTGAGAAACTGGTTTCACTCATTCCCGCCATCGCCGCCGCATCGGCAACCGAAAAATTTTGGTTGTAGTGTTTCACCAGATGATCAACAACCCCGCTGATCTGGTCGTAATGCTTGTTGCCCGATTTCTGCTCCAGTTTCAAAAACGAAAGCACGTGTTTTTGCGGGTGCTGATTGAGCGCATCGAGAAACGCAATAAATGCCAATACTCGCTTGATGCCGGTTGATTCTCGAATTTGAAACATATAATTTAGCGCCAATTCGAATGGAAAGCCGACAAACTCCACGCCAGATTTAGCCATGTCGAGCAAGGGCATCAGTTCTTTAAATTCATGAAAACCGAAAGTCGTCTCACCAAAACTCTCCCGATTGAATTGAACCAACATGTCGCGCAATTTCAACGGACCTGATTGGCCCGCATCGGTGACCCAATTGTGCGGCAGGTTTTGACCTATCAGAAAGAGGCTTCCGCGACGGAAGGTGCCGATGTGGTCGCCAACAAAGGCCTTTCCCGAGGCCTCGACCATTAAGTGCAATTCATATTCTTCATGTGAATGCCAACGGCACAAATCTGAGGGCCAGCCGTGCTCCAAGTAACGCAAACTCTCCGTAGTGGAATTAACAAATTCGATTTCTGGCGCTATGATCGACATATCAATGGCTACCTGAGAACATTGCCGCCATCGACACCGATGGTTTGCGCGGTCAAATACGCCGATTGTGTCGATGCGAGAAAAACCGCCACGCGTGCAACATCGCGGGGTGCACCCATATATCCAAGCGGGACTTCTTCGCCTACCAGTTTTTTCTTTTCGCCGATTGGGCGATCTTCGTATTGAGCGAAAAGTGCATCCACTTGTTGCCACATCGGAGTGTCGATGACGCCGGGTGAGATCGCATTCAC
>CBDTWQ010000240.1:0-3695 GCA_965364115.1 uncultured Gammaproteobacteria bacterium
AGCGAGGTCAACATACTAGAGTCGAAGCCAATCACTGGTTTCAGATGCTTCTTCAGGAGTATCAGCATTTCATCAAAGCGCTTAACCCCGTTCAAAGTCAGTTCGAGATCAGTCAAGGTGAATGCCCACAATTCCTGACGATCAGAGGTGCTGCGATTGCGGTTAGACTCGAGAAACAGCAGGCGGCGAGCGCGCTCGGCTAGATAACCGGTATAGCTGGCAAGTGCAATAGTCGTCGCCAACATCACCGTGACTAATGATATCCAATAGTCAGAAACATTTGTCTCAATGATGACTGCGACGAAAACCAGCGCCATCAGCAAATTCACCAAAGTGGTGATAATCGCTCGAATGTAACCCAAGCCCCCCAACCAGACCGCGAACAACGCAAACTCCAGCACTTGATGACTGCTGTAATTTTGCAAATAAACGGCGGCAATAAGACAACTCATTCCGACTAGGCCGTTTAGCAGAAGCCGTGTTCTCAACCACCAGAAGGCTCTTGGGGTACGACTGATCACAATATTTATCAATGCGATCAACGCCGTCACTAGGTAGCCAAACATCGGCAACAGGGATTCAGCGCCAAAGGCCTGCGACTCTAGATAGGCGAAAGATAGGTTGATCAAACCCAATATAATGAACGCAAGCGTCGCGGAGCCATGCTCTTTACGAGCATCGCGATATTTTGCCTCGGTTCCTACATTCTGGAACTGAAGGCGATAGGTATGATTAAACCCGCGATTTAGGTTATTTGACACATATGCACCTTGATTTTTAGCCGTTCTAATCGGCAAAAAGTCCGTATCGACGCTCGGTCGCTGCACCTTAGAGCGTTATCTTCTGTATTTTAGACTATTTTCTAATCTTCGGTTACCGCAAGAACTGACCTCCCCATGCGACATAATTCCATTTCGTTAATTCTCATCGGCTATTGATGTTTTGATCTGACACAGACTTTGTCTGCCAAAGACTGAAAATCAAGGAGTTACTGGATCTCTGTATACGAGAGATCATGGGTTGATCCTGACTTTAATCACTTGGATCAAAGTTCGGCAATCTCGTTGGTGCGCTCTTCGAATTGTTATATTATTGAGCTTTACGCGCGGAAAGACTAAAACCAATGGAAGATAACAACAAAGATCAAAAACCAGCCTTGGAAATTCAGGGCTCCCGATTGTTTTCCAATTGGCTAGCTTCAGCCAAGGCCAGCTTGGCTTTTACCACCTATCAAGGAGGCAAAGTCTTCTTCATTGGCACCCAAGCTGATGGGAAATTTTCAATCAGCGAACGAAGCTTCGATCGGTGCATGGGAATAGCCGCAAAGGCCGGGCGCATTTGGATGAGCGCGCGAACCCAGCTCTGGCGCTTTGAGAATTTTCTGGAAGCCGGCAGCATGGTTGACGGGCACGACGCCAATTTTGTTCCGGTCACCGGGCACACGACGGGTGACGTCGATATCCATGATGTGCAAATTCGAACCGATGGCTCGCCGGTTTTCGTCGTCACCCGCTTCAACGCAATCGCCACCTTGGCCGAGCGCGGCAGTTTTCGGGTGCTTTGGACTCCGCCTTTTATCGACAAACTGGCCGCAGAAGATCGCTGCCATCTAAACGGCTTGGCACTGGAGGGTGATTCGTTGAAATATGTCACCTGTGTCGGCCCTTCTAATGTTTCAGACGGCTGGCGTGATCATCGACTGGACGGTGGGTTGGTAATGGACGTGCCCAGTGGCGAGACCGTTTGCAAAGGACTGTCTATGCCGCATTCTCCGCGTTTGTATCGAGACAAATTGTGGATAATTCAAAGCGGCACTGGCGAGTTTGGTTGGGTCGATGTTGAAACAGGGCGATTCGAGCCGGTATGCTTTTTGCCCGGATTCGGCCGGGGCCTCTCTTTCATTGGCAACCATGCGGTGATCGGGGTTTCGTTGCCGCGTGAAAACCGCAGCTTTAAGGACCTCGCTTTTAACGCGCGATTAGACAGTGAAGGCGGCAAAGCAAAATGTGGACTCTGCATTGTCAATATCGACACGGGAGATATTGAGCATCAACTTATTCTGGATGGCGTTGTGCAAGAACTCTATGATGTGGCTGTGCTGCCTGGCTTGATTCGGCCAAGAGCGATTGGCTTCAAAACAGATGAAATTAGTCACTCTATTTTGCCCGAAATCGAAACCTCAGGTGATAAGGCAACGCATTAGTAAGGCGAGCTGACCGCTCGAACGTAAATCGTTTTGTTAGTGCGCCGCAGTCTCATTTAAAGCCTTTGCAACGGATTGGTCAAATTGCTTTAGCGCTCTAGCATTGATCGTGCAAAAGAATTGCTAATCGGTTGAACCATGTATTGAAACAGGGTGCGTTTACCAGTTTGAATCAGCACTTCTGCTGGCATACCGGGCACTAACACCAATTCCCCCAGCATATCGCGGCCTTTTGGCGTTACCATCACTTGGGCGAGAAAATAGGGTTTGCCACTTTGCTCATCAACCAACACATCAGCTGAAACCGTGGTCACTCGTCCATCAATCACAGGGGTTGTTTGACTGCTGAAGGCGGTAAAACGGATATCGGCAGGCTGCCCTTCACGAACTCGATCGATATCGGCCGGATTGACTCGGGCTTCGACGATCAAATTCTCAGCTTCGGGAACCACATAAAGTAGTGGCTCACCCGGACCGATCACCCCACCTTGAGTATGTACCGCAAGACCTAGAACACGCCCACTCACCGGAGACCTAATCAGGGCTTGTTGAAATCGGTCTCGCAACGCTCGCACTCGCTCTTCCAAATCATAGACCGACGATTGAACTTCTCCGAGTTCATTCACCACTTCGGAGTGGAGGTTTTTTTGTAGCTGCAGAATTTCGAGCTGAGTTTCGCCAATCGTCATCCCAACGCGGGCAATCGAGGCATCCAATTCAGCCGCCTCGCCTTCGAGTTCGGCATCGCTGCGTTCAAGTTCACGCAGCCGCATTCGATCAACATAGCCTTCTTTCAACAAGGCATCAAAGTCAGCTATTTCTTCTAGAAACGAAGCGCGCAAGGTCTGCTTACTTTTCTGTAGGCCCTCAAACCCGCGAGCTTGTGCTTTCAATTGTTCAATTCTTTGCTGCAGCACTTCCACTTGACCGAGGTAGGCATTGTTTCGGGCCTGCAACATCTGGTCTTGTCCGGCCATAGCGTCAAGCGCGCGTGGGTCTTCAGTTTCGGCCAGCGGTGAAGGATAAACCACCGCATCAAGACCATCTCGCTCTGCGCGCAAACGCTGCTCTCGGGCTTTCACCGCGTAGAATTGACCCAACGCAATATCTAATTGCGCACGCAGCTGGGTGTCGTCGAGCCGAACCAGCAAATCTCCATCACTCACTTTTTGTCCTTCAGTGACCAAGATCTCTCGCACAATTCCGCCTTCTAAATGCTGAATCGTCTTGCGGTTGCCTTCCAGCATGACTTGCCCAGGCGCCAGGGCGGCCTCTTGCAACGGAGCCAGCACCGACCAGCCACCAAAACCGCCAAAGACGATCAGTAGAACAAAAAGGCCCACCCGTCGTTGTCGAGTATCTGAACTATCAAAAGCCATTATTTTGCTATTGACCCTGTGGTCTTGGGCGGCACAGTTTGCTGAAACTTCTGCAACACCACGGCCGCCGAATCAAACGCCAGAATGCGCCCTTCGTTCAACACCATGATTTG
>CBDTWQ010000241.1:0-3680 GCA_965364115.1 uncultured Gammaproteobacteria bacterium
TCGTATTGGGTTTGTTCGCGCAAGCGTTTGTCGAGCGCTGCGAGTGGTTCGTCGAGCAACAGCACTTTGGGCTGTTTAACCAAGGCTCGAGCAAGCGCAACGCGCTGACGTTGGCCGCCAGACAGTTGGTGTGGCTTGCGCTTAGTGAATTGGTTCATTTCGACCATCGAGATCATTGCATCCACCCGCTCGCGGATTTCATCCTTAGGCAGGTTGTCGCGTTTGAGGCCGTAGGCGATATTGTTTTCTACCGTCATATGGGGAAACAGCGCATAGGATTGAAACATCATATTGACGGGGCGGTCATAAGGCGGCACCTCATTCATGTTCTGCCCGTCTATTTGAATTGAACCGGATGTGGGTGTTTCGAAACCGGCCAGCATTCGCAACAGGGTTGATTTTCCGCAACCGGAGCCACCCAGCAGGCAGAAAAGCTCGCCCTTGTATATCTCAAGATCGACATTGTCGACCGCGGTAAACTCGCCGAAATGCTTGCTAATGCTTTGTACTTTGATGAATGGCTCTGCCTCCGGGTCCCTCCAGGGGTGGCATTGATAGTCAATCACGGCTGGCATAAGTTATCTCGCAACGGCTAGGTGCAAATTGACGAGGCGAGCGTGATTGCCCGCCTCGATCGTGGTTTAGTTGCCAGCTTTGAAATTGGTCCAAGTACGCGTGCGCAGTCGTTCTGATTTGGGTGGCAGAGGCGTCAGGGTATACATCGTTGCGATTTGGCCAGGCGTCGGGTAGGCCGCGTTGCTTGAGGTGACGGCCTCGTCGACCAGTGGCAAAGCGTCGATGTTGGCGGTTGCATACCAGGTGAAGTTACTGTCTGCGGCACCGACTTCAGGGCGCATCATGTAGTTCAAGAACAAATGCGCATTCTCAACGTTTCTAGCGTCAGCCGGAATCACCCAACCATCAACCCAAAAATTGGGTATTGCGGGTAAGAAGAAATCAAGCTCGACGCCGGTTTCGGCTTCCTCTGCACCTGAGACTGCGAGCAGGCCGTCTGGGCCCCAAGTCACCGCGACGCAGAATTCTTTTTGCGGCATACGCTGATAGGCATAGTTGTCAAACGTCTTGATGTAAGGGCGAACCTTCAGCAACATTTCTTCGACTTTTTTGTAGTCTTCTCTTTTGGTGGAATCGGGTGATAGACCTAAGTAAGCCAAAGCCATGGGAATCACATCGGTTGGTGAGTCAAGGAATGAGACGCCGCATTTAGCGAGCTCTTTCATGTGTTTAGGGTCGAAAATCATTTCGATATTGCCAATCGGGGCGTCCGGATAAGTCGCTTTGACCAATTCGCGGTTATAAGTAACCCCGTGAGTGCCCCACATGTAAGGCACGATGTAGTTGTGGCCTGGATCCCATTTTTGCCCTAGTTTTGCCATCACGTCGGCGCTCATGTGCTTCAAGTTCGATAATTGAGTTTTATCGATTCTTTTCAGGATTTTGCCATTGATCAGTCTCGCCGCCATTGACGAGGCGTGTGCCACTACGTCATATCCAGAGCTGCCGGCGAGCAGTTTGGAGTCAATCGATTCGGATGAATCGTATGGCGAGAAAGTCACGTCAATATCATATTCCTCTGCAAAGTTGGAAATCGTGTCTTCGGCCATGTACTCGGCCCAGTTAGTGACGTTGAGTTTCCCACCGGCAGTGGCGGCGGTGGTGCCGATCAGCAATGCTGCGGTTGAAAAGCCGATTAGAGCTTTCTTGATAATGGTGTGTTGATTCATTGTTTCCTCCACGGAAGGTTTGCCTTTAACAGGCTGAATTATTATTAACTCGCTTTCATCTGTCATTTCTGTGTTGCAAAGTGACATTGCGAAATTTTCTAACGGACGACAGTATCACAAGGTCGATTGGCTTGTCACACTAGCAGTGCTCAAAAGCTTTATTATTGTTCTGCCTTAAAGTTGGCCTTCGATGAGAGCTTTATTTTGCTAATAGGCAGGGTCTAGCTTCAGCTGTAGTGGTTTCGGATCTTTTCTGTCGAGTCGATTTGTGTCTTAAATTGGCTCTAGGTATGATTCATGGTCTAATTCATAGCCTTCAATAATGCGCTGTTGTTTAAAGGCGGGTTATTTTGCGACCACATCCCTTGGAGAAATTTATGCGCTCGGCCAGCGAACTAAAAACCGAAGATAACCGCTTCATCCATCCATGGGATGACATCGTTAAACTGGGTGGAAATCAGCGCACCCTGCTGAGCAAAGGCGAAGGCGTCTATGTGACCGACAGCGACGGCAACCGCTTGATTGATGGCCCTGCGGGCATGTGGTGCGTCAATATCGGCCACGGACGCACTGAAATGGCGCAAGCTGTATATGACCAAATTATGGCGTTGAGCTATGTCTCACCTTGGTCGATGACCACCGGCCCAGCGGCGGAGTTTGCGGCGATGTTGGCGGAGCAATCGCCAGGTGACTTGAACCATGTGTTCTTTACCACCGGGGGCTCTACAGCGGTGGACTCGGCGCTGCGGTTCGTCCAGTTTTACAACAACGTGCGTGGCAAGCCGAGCAAGAAAATAATTGTTGCGCAGAAGAAGGGTTACCACGGTAGCACCTATCTCAGCGGCTCAGTTTCAGGTAAGGAGCGCGACAAGACTCATCTTGATGTTGAAACCCGTTTGGTGCGCCACATTGATGCGCCGCACCCGCTGCTAAAGCCTAGCGGTCAATCGGATGCTGATTTTCTCGATGTTTGTGTCGGCAATCTTGAGCGAATGATCGCCGAGGTGGGGGCTGAAAATTGCGCGGTGTTCGTGGCCGAACCAATTTTGGCTTCGGGCGGGGTGATTGTGCCGCCTGAAGGTTACCATCAGCGCTGTCTCGAAGTTTGCCGTCAGAACGATATGCTTTACCTCTCTGACGAAGTGGTCACTTCATTTGGCCGTCTGGGGCATTGTTTTGCATCCCAAGCGGTTTTTGGAATTCAGCCCGACATCATTACTACCGCTAAAGGTTTAACCTCGGGTTATGTGCCGATGGGCGCCTTTCTGGTGTCTGACCGACTATTGCAGGAGATTAAAGAACTTGGCGGCGACTCCGCGGTTTTCTCCAATGGCTTTACTTACTCCGGACACCCAGTGTCGGCCGCAGCTGGAATCAAAAATCTTGAAATCATGTTGCAAGAGAAGTTGTTCGAACAAGCGCGCGAAACGGGACCTTATTTGCAGCAACAGTTACAAACACTGCGCGATATTCCAATCGTCAGTGATGTGCGTGGTAAAGGTTTGATGGCTTGTGTTGAATGTGAATTAACTCGAGGTGAAGACGATCTCGACAAGGACTATCAAATTGGCAATTTGATTGACAAGCATTGCCAGTCTTTAGGCTTGATCGTTCGACCTTTGGTGAATATGTGCGTGATGTCGCCACCTTTGACGATTACCAAGCCGCAGATTGACGATATTGTTTCGATATTGCGGCAAGGCATTTTGGCCGCGGTGGCCGAACTCGAATCGACGCACTGATAATTGCGTTATCGTTTGCTAAGTTCGATTGCCATCTGTCTGTGGTCTCAGCCTCGTTAGTGCTGAGAATTTCAGTTTTTGTTACCAATTATGTAACCCGAATAAAACTGAACGATGATCGACTGAAGTTTTTTAACCAACCCAGACCCGGGTTCGCAGAGAGATAGTAGTGATGAGTTTTGTTAGCCCAGAA
>CBDTWQ010000242.1:0-3665 GCA_965364115.1 uncultured Gammaproteobacteria bacterium
GACGATTGGCCAGTTGAGTCGATAAATAAAAACTCATCGTAAAGCTAGAAAACTCGGCCTGCACACTGGCGAAACTATCGGTGCCAAACTGCGGGTCAAAATCGACCATCGCTCGCAGACGTTGAGGTTCCTCGCCGGTCGCAAATCGAGCGGTGACGGTCGGATAAACACCGATATCGGGCAGGCAGCCACCGCCGAGTTCAGGGCGATTGCGCATATTGTTGGGGTCTTTATTGAAATAGGTAAACGAAGAATCGACATGGCGCAAAGCACCGATAGCACCCTTAGCCAGCAGCTCACGAACCTTTATCCATTGCGGGTGGTAAGTCACCATGAAAGCCTCGGACAGGATTACCTTATTACGCTCTCTAGCCTTTATTATCTGGTTAATTTGAGTGGCTTTGAGCGCGATTGGTTTCTCGCAGAGCACGTGCTTACCCGCATCAGCCGCTTTAATCGCCCATTCGACATGCTGCGAGCTGGGCAAAGGAATATAGATCGCATCAATCTCGTCTGATTTCAGCAGTGCGTCGTAGGAACCATAAGCGTGAGGAATGCTAAAGCCTGTGGCGAATTTCTGCGCTTTTTTCAACTCTCTCGAAGCAATTGCACTAACCGTGCAGTTCTTCGATTGTTGAATCGCAGGCACTAGGTGCTCATAGGCGATTTTGGCGGTAGACAGAATTCCAAAGCGTAACATCGAGCCCCCTCTTCAATTCACAGAACGACCTTTCGAGTTTCTCATGTACCTGCTTGAAAACCAATCCTCCAAGGCCTTACTTTCAGCGGGTTTAGCCAAGGTGGTAAATAAAAAAAGGCCCTGTTAAGGGCCCTTTGATATGACTTGGTGTGGCCCTAAAACCTACGGCAACCAGGTCCGCCAGGTTGACTCATTCGCCATCATCCACTCATCGACCACTTCTTCCATATCGCGCTTTTTGACATCGATTTGATAAATCATGCCGGCCTGCATGTCGTTGGTGAATTCCATTTTCTGCAGTAGTGCAGCCGCTTCAGGATGCTCGCTGGAAAAACTCGGTTGGCCATGAAAGTGGGTAATGTCTTGCGCCCAATTGGTAGCGGGCCACTTATCGTCATCATGGGGTGGTAACTCAATTTCTACTAGGTCAAGCGCCGCGTGAATCCAGTGAGGTGCCCAAGCATAGGCAATGAAAGGTTCACCACGCTTATACTTAGCTTGAATTTGCGCCCAGTGGGCAGTTTCAGAGCCCAAGGCTTCAGCGCGAAAATCAACCTTTAGCAGGTCAAGGCGTTTTTGGTCTTCACACAACCACGCGGAAACCGGGCAACCAATCAAATTGCCTTTGCCACCTGACTCCATGCTGGTGAACATGTGGGCATATTGATTTAGGTCAGCATAGGATTTTAAGTTGGGTGCTGATGCAGGAATGCTGCGGGCTGAATCGCCTTCGATAACGTAACGCGGCACGAAATAACCACTCTTGCCCACAATTCCCGTGGGGCCAAGGTAAGCCACAGTTCCGTCACCACCGAATTGCTTGATATATTTGTCACCCGCTGGGTTATAAGACGGCCAGGATTCACAAGCAAAGTCCAGGTCTCCTGAACGCACGCCTTCAAACACGCTCGGGCCGGAGGGCATAGTGATTGTCTTAATCTTGTAGTCCAACTCGTTTTCCATGATGTATTGCGCAACTCGGCAAGTCACCACACCGCCAGTCCAATCTGGGTCAGGCGCGGTTAGTTGTTTAGCGGCATTAGCGCTTGATAACGAGCCAGTTCCAATTGCAATCACGGCTGCCGCTGCGATGGCTTTGAGTTTAAATGACATCAATCTACCCCTCATTTCTGATTATGTTTATGGTTAATTTCCGTCATTGCAACGGAGCTGCCAAATAATACTGCTTGCACTCGTCTCTGTCGAGCAACCCTGCCGATGCAGAATCGGGCGTTTCTAGGTCTTTCAGGCAAGCCCCATCGCCTCACGTTGAGTTCGGGTCCAAGTTTGTGACATTCGATCAAGGATGATAGCCAATAAAACGATACCGACTCCGGCCTCCAGCGAGATGCCAATGCTAGAACGATTCATCCCGTCGAACACTACCAAACCAAGTCCTTTTCCACCTATCAATGGCGTCACCACTTCCATTGCCAAGGCCATCATGATGCCTTGATTCACTCCGATCATGATCGAAGGAATCGCCATTGGCACCTTGATTTTGATCAACGATTGCAAGGTCGTCGCACCGAAAGCATCCGAAACTTCGTTCAATTGTGCGGGCAATTCTCGAATGCCGAGCGCGGTACATCGCACCAATGGCGGCATCGCATAAATCACGGTGGCGATCACGGCGGACACTTGCCCGGCACCGAACAACATCACAACTGGCACTAAGTAAACGAAAACCGGCAAGGTCTGCATCGTATCCAGCACCGGTTTTAACAGGGTGTCGACCATTTTGTTACAGGCAGAAAGAATCCCCAACGGCACCCCAATTAGAAAACAAATTAAAACCGAGACGATCACAGTCGACAAAGTAATCATCCCAAATAACCACAACCCGGTTGCTCCAATGAATAGCATTCCAACAAGGCTGCCAATCGCTAGAGCTCGGCTGCAGAACAGATAGGCAGCGGCGACAAATACGCCTATCGTATACCACCAAGGCAGCCCCTTAAGAAATGTATTCAACGGGTTGATAAAGCCAAAATACAATCCTTCCTTGAAGGTCTGCGTGATCGCATAGAACACTTTGCTGGTGACCAATTCATCCATCGCTTGATTCACCGGAGTGCGAAAACGACTTTCCCATTCGCGTGGAAATTGACTGAAAATATTTGTATAAGAATCGAGCAACATCAAAATCAGGATTAAAACTAAGCTGGTTAGCAGAAAGCTGCGCGCCAAGATGAAATCTCGAACCCTTAATCCCAAATCATCGTGATAAAGATCAATCGGCTTGCAAATCGCGATAGCGATTGTCTTTGTAACCAGACTTCCGAGCGAACTGATTTGCCGCCAAACCCAATCAATCGCGCGTTCGAGGACTATTGCGGCTTTAAAGTTTTCTAGACTCTGTGGCAACAATCTGAAAACTTGATCATGGCGGTTGGCAGTCTGCTGATCCAAATGGCCCATCGCATAAGTCACACGATCGAGCACAATTGCCATCAACACAATCGCCAAGCCGCCCTCGAGCGCCTTGCCGACATTCAGTCGGGTCAAACCGGTGTAGACAATATCTCCCAACCCGGGCGAACCAATAAAAGTAGCAAGAACCACTAGCGCTAAAGCCATCATCACGGTTTGGTTGATGCCGAGTTTGATTGACGACATGGCCAAGGGGATTTTGACTTTGATCAGAGATTGCAGGCGAGTGGCACCAAACGAAGTGGCTGCTTCATCAATCCCCGCTGGCACTTGGCGAATGCCTAGGTTGGTAAGACGCACCACCGGCGGCAACGCATAAATCACCGTCGCAAGAATGGCGCCTGGCGCGCCGATTCCAAATAAGTAGAATGCCGGAATTAAATAAATAAACGCCGGCATGGTTTGCATAGTGTCCAACACGGGGCGCATAAACGCTTCGAAACGGTCACTTTGTGAGGCGAAAATTCCAACGAGGACACCGACAGAAATGGCGATCACAATCGATATCGTCATTAGACTGAGCGTCTCCATC
>CBDTWQ010000243.1:0-3646 GCA_965364115.1 uncultured Gammaproteobacteria bacterium
CGGTCGAGCGGGATCTCAAATTCAGTTGACCAGTGGGTGGCTATTTCTAGTGCCTGATTAAAACCCCGATCGAGCAATCGTTGGCGATGTAGCGGCACCGGCAGTAACACTTCCGGATAAGACTCAGTTTGGCGAAAACTGGAATAGCTTTGCTGGCAAAGTGTGCGCGCCAGTTGCAGCGCCTGATTGAATTTCAGCTGAATCAAGTAGTCGCGCACCAAACCGCGATATTCGAAAGGAGCTAGCATCTTTTGCCATCTAGGCGGATTTAGCAGGCAGCGCGGGCAAACTGTTCCGTCAACGGGGTTGGGTTCCGCACAGTAATCACAAGGGTTGTTGATGTAGCGCAATTGTTGGCTGCAAATGGCGCAGAGACTTTGATCGTGCTCGATCTCACAACCGCAAGCAATACAAACACCTGGCGACAAAAAAGCAGCCGAAATACGGCGAAGGATCTGGATCAGTGGTCGTCCTGACATTGACTATTCCTTGTCTTGCGGTGGAGTCTTGCAATAGACTTGTCGTTTATTCAGTTTTGGGCCCAAATTACGATGTCCGTTACCTCGCAAGCCATTCGTCACAATTGGGTGCCAACTCAAATTAAAGCGCTTTTTGACCTGCCTTTCAATGATTTGTTGTTCAAAGCGCAAACCGTTCATCGGCAGAATTTTGATCCTAATGCGGTGCAGATTAGCACCCTGTTGTCGATCAAGACCGGTGCTTGCCCCGAAGACTGCGCCTATTGCCCACAGAGCGCCAAATATAATACCGGTCTTGAACGTGAACGCTTGCTGCCGCTTGAGCAAGTGCGTGAAGCGGCAATCAATGCGAAACGCAATGGCGCGAGTCGTTTTTGCATGGGCGCAGCCTGGCGTAACCCGACCGATAAAAACCTCGACCGAGTGATCGAAATGATCGAGGTGGTGGGTGAACTGGGGATGGAAAGTTGCGTCACGCTTGGCATGCTGAATAGAGCTCAGAGTCGTCGTTTGAAACAAGCCGGCCTCGATTACTATAACCACAACCTTGATACATCGCCTGAGTATTACCGCGAGATTATTACCACTCGGACCTATCAGCAGCGTCTCGATACGCTGGAGAACGTTCGTGATGAAAATATCAACGTTTGCTGTGGCGGGATCGTCGGCATGGGCGAAACCGACAAAGACCGAATCGGCTTATTGCAGCAGCTGGCGAATTTGCCGGAACATCCGCAAAGCGTGCCAATCAATTTGCTGGTGCAGGTTGAGAACACGCCGTTGTTTGGCACCGATGCGCTCGACCCCCTCGAGTTTGTGCGCACCATTGCGGTCGCCCGGATTATGATGCCGGCATCAGTGGTGAGGTTATCAGCGGGTCGTGATGATATGAGTGAAGAAACCCAGGCACTCTGTTTTCTCGCCGGTGCCAACTCGATCTTCTATGGCGACACTTTGTTGACCACCCCCAACCCAGAAGAAAACCAGGATATGGCGTTGTTCGAAAAGCTGGGGATTGTTGCCAATGGTGAGCAAAACGCAGCAACCAGCGATCACGCGGCCGCTTAAGTTAGCCGCATAGTCAGCCGCTAGCAAGCAAATGCAGTCGGACGTGGCAAAGCCGCGTCGCTGATGCGGGCGTCATGCGCCAAAAACTGGGGATAACCTGATGCTCGAATCCGAGGTATTTAGCAGAACTACAACCAACGCGAAGGAGATAAGTGCTCGCAGTTACAATGCAGCCATTGGGGTGGTTTTGTGTTGGGGTTTTTTCATCAATTTGTTAATGGTGATTAACATTGACTCTGATGCGCTTAGAGCGATCAACATTTGGGTTCTGCTGATTGCTTATTTTGCGTCTTGTTTTTTGGGTGTTTACCTATTCAACACTTCTGATAAGCCCTTGGTTAGCTTTATTGGGTATAACTTCGTTGTTGTCCCTTTTGGTTTCATTGTGAATATGGTGGTTTCCGAGTATGACCCAAGCTTAGTGATCGATGCGATCAGAGTCACTGCGAGTGTGACCATTGTTATGATGATTCTGGGTTCCATCTATCCCAAATTTTTCGAAAAAATATCGGGAGCGCTAACGATAGCGTTAATCGCAGTACTGGTTGTTGAGTTGTTCCAAATGCTCGTTCTAGGAATTCATCACGGGTGGATAGATTGGGCAGTTGCAGCTATTTTTTGTGGCTACATTGGTTACGATTGGGGAAGGGCAAATAAAATTCCCAAAACCCTGGATAATGCGGTCGATAGTGCCGCTGCGCTTTACATGGACATCATCAATCTATTTCTAAGGATTCTTCGTATTATGGGCCGCAGGAGATGAACTCTTCATGTCAGCCATTCAGCTGCTGTCGGATCCAATTGCCCGCTACGCGCAAAATTTGACTGCCGATACGTGCCTTATGAGGTTGGTCGAAAATTGAAGGGCCTACAGCCTGAACTCGAACGACGAAAGGTCGAAGGACTTTATCGTAAACGCCGTCAATTGGATGGCCCGCAAGGCGTGGAAACCATCATCGATGGTCAGCCGATGCTGTCGTTTTGCAGCAATGATTATTTAGGTCTCGCCAATCACCCGCAGATAAAGCAAGCAATGATCGATGCGGTTGCAGAATTCGGCGTTGGCAGTGGTTCTGCGCACTTGATCAACGGCCACAGCCGTTTGCATCAAGAGTGCGAGCAGCGTTTGGCTGAATTTACCGGTCGCGAGCGCGCGCTTTTGTTTTCAACTGGCTATATGGCCAATTTGGCCGTGGCCTCGGCATTGCTCAAACGAAACGATTCTGTTTTTCAAGATAAGCTCAACCATGCGTCGCTGATTGACGGCGCGCATTTAAGCCGTGCCAAATTGTCTCGTTATCGACACGGAGATTTACAGCAACTCGAGCGAATGTTGGCCAAGGACTCATCGCCAAATCGAAAAATGATCATGACCGACGGTGTTTTCAGCATGGATGGCGATTGTGCGGATTTGAAGTCGATAGCTGAAATTGCGAGTCGGCATGATGCCTGGGCAATGGTTGACGATGCACATGGTTTTGGTGTGTTAGGCGAGCGCGGCGCTGGCCTGCTCGAACAGCTTGAACTCGATCAGCAACAGGTACCAATCATGGTCGCGACCTTAGGCAAGGCGGTCGGCACCGCGGGTGCCTTTGTTGCTGGCAGCGAGCTATTGATCGAAACCCTGATTCAACAAGCTCGGCCTTATATCTTTACCACCGCGATGCCACCGGCGCTTGCGGGCGCGACGATTAAAGCGATTGAGTTGATTGAAACCGAAGCTTGGCGGCGGCGTAAATTATTCGAGTCGATAGACTATTTTCGCAACCAAATGAAGCCCTTAGGGCTTGATCTGATGGATTCGCAAAGCGCGATTCAACCGATTGTGGTCGGAGAAAATCATCGCGCGCAGCGTCTAAGTCAGGCGTTATTTGTCAAGGGCATTCAGGTTAGCGCGATTCGACCGCCGACGGTGCCTAAAGGCAGTGCCCGGTTGCGCGTTACACTGTCAGCGATGCATCAAACCAATCAAATTGACCAGTTAATTGAAGCGCTTAAAGTAGCCATTCAAAGCGACTAGTTTTTAGCGGCACTGAGGATCGGAACAGCCTATTATTTTCCCCAGTCATATTTTATTGCGGCATAGATGTCCGTGTCGC
>CBDTWQ010000244.1:0-3643 GCA_965364115.1 uncultured Gammaproteobacteria bacterium
AAAGGTGCATCAGCGCAAATCGCATCGTTTGCTGTCGTCTTGGCCTTGTGCGGCGGTATGACGGGTAAATTTTTCTGCGGTTTCCTGACCGCCCATTTTGGTGACTACCGACCCTTCATTCTGATTCAGCTGCTCACCATCGCAAGCCTTATCGGGTTGATACTGATGCCCATCACCGCGACTTTGATCGCCCTGCCCCTTATTGGGTTGGTGGTGCAAGGCTCTTCAACCGTTACTTACGGGGTGATATCAGACCAAGTTGAAACCACGCATCAATCGAGGGGCTTCGCATTGATCTATTCTGTTTCAGGTTTGGCAACGGTGTTTGGTCCGCTAGTTTTCGGCTTGATTGCCGACCTAAGCAGCCTCGACATGGTACTCGCAGTGTTATGCGTTCTAACCGCTGTCAGCATGCAATTTGCATCATTTCTAAAGCTCAGCCAAACCGCTAGCCAAGCGGGGCCGGAATAGCAGGGCGCTCCCAAGAGAAGCAACGTTATGACACGGAGTCGAGTAATTCGCGGAGCAGCTTCTCACTTTGACCTACCGGTTTTAGCGAGTTGGATTGCCTAGAATAACGTCAAAATTTCTTGATCAAAAATCAAAAACTTGACCGCTAAATTTCTCTCACGCAACAATCCGCGAATCCTTTCAATTTATCTAGCTATCTAAATTTATGCCCAAAGACATTCAGGATACGTCGAAATCGGCCGATGATCTTGTTTAATCGGACGAATCCATGCCGCTAGGCTATGCCTCAAAAAGAGCTAAACCATCTAGACTTCGAAGCCACCTCGTCAATATCGGGGATTAAATCCCTGCCCAGGATTAATTTTGAGCAGGTAATGCTCGATATCTGCGACGAGCTAATGGAATCAGGCGGTTTTCATCTGGTCGAAGTGCATCAATGGGACAAAACGCGAAATGAGGTCATTACCATTACTGATGTATCGCGCGCAGACTATACCGGTCTAGAAGGTCCGCGATACTCCTTACTTTACTATCCGCTCAGCCTTGAAGTTGTGCAAACCGGAAAATTCACTGCAATCAATATAGAAATGGACTGTCCCGAGACCGAGTGGATGGAATTCTACGGCTTGAATAGTGTTATACAGCTGCCAATTTATTGCCAGGATAATATTATTGGCTTCAGTTCTCTTGGCATGGTCGATCATGCCGAACTGCTGACCGATCGGTGTATCCGCGAATGTCAGAAACTTATTGATCGGATGTCCAACATCCTGGTATCCCCCCTAAATTGCAACTCCAAGCAGGTGTTGTTCGAAATGGCCAACGACTTGCGCGATATCGCTGGCACAACCTCTTGCAGCCTGTCCGCCTGGTTGCCGGAGAGTCTGGATGCGGTGACCGTTATCGACTACTCAAAAACCATCTGGATACCCGGAAATGGAACCAAGCAATATCTCAACGAGGGAATGTCCGCCAGCAAGGTGATGGAAACCAAAGTGCCAGCGGTTGTATATTCCACTGATAGTGGATTACATCCAGAAGAAGCGGAGGATTTCGAAAATTATCAGATTTTAACCAAGATCGTTTTACCCTTGAGTATAGGCTCAAAGATTATCGGCTATATCGACCTGTCCGATATTGAACGCGAGAGAGCCATTAGTGAAGAAGAACTTTATAAATGGGGCGGTATTGCAGGCCAAGCGGCCCTGGCGATCAACAACTACGAAGTCATGAATATGGCGCAAGAAATTTTTGACTTTCAAACCCATCTGCGCAAATCGATAGAAGTTATTAGTTCCAGTGTCGATCTCAATGTTATCTTCACCCATGTGACTGAACAGGTTGGCCAGGCGTTGCGGGCCTGCCAGGGCATCGGTGCTGAGTACCAGGATGAGTTCCGACAATTCAAGGTTGCAGCCACCTACCACGACCCAAAACTAGCGGATGCACTCACTCCAGACGAACTGAAAGAATCTCTGGAGTTTGCCCAGCAGGTGCCTCGGGCGAAATATTCGAGCCAGGCACCGGTGTCTCAGTTTCAGTTCGATGATCCAAATCTTTCCGCAAAAGATCGTCGTTTCATGCAGCAATTCAAGATCAAAACCCGATTATTCATTCCAATCCATTTACGCCACTCCCTGTTCGGTTTCATCGAACTTTGGTATCTCAGAGCGGCGCATGAAACCACTGATATGGAAATACAGTTGTGCCAATCGATCAGCCTGCAAGCCAGCATCGCAATCGACAACACCAGTTTGTATCGGCAAGCGCAAACGGAGATCAAGCTGCGCAAGCAAATCGAGGCACAGCTGAGACATGAAGCGCTGCATGACCCGCTCACTAGGTTGCCTAACCGGCGGCTCTTCATCGACCGGCTCGAGCAGGCGATTAGTAAACAGGCTCGCGCAGGCGATGATCAGTTCAGCGTGCTTTACTTTGATCTCGATAAATTCAAATGGATAAACGATACCTTCGGACATCAAGGCGGAGACAGCGTGCTAATCCAGGTGGCTGATTGTCTGAGATCTTGCCTGCGAGATTATGATACCGCTGCACGATTTGGTGGTGACGAATTTTTGGTGCTTATCGAACGCGATAATAGTGAAGAATTAGTAGCGACGATTTGTCGAAGGATTCAAGCCGAACTATACAAATCGATCAAGATTGACGGTCGAGCTATTCCCCTATCGACTAGTATCGGAGTCGCAGCCAGTTCACATGAATTAACGACCGCAGACGAATACATTAATCGCGCCGACATTGCGATGTATGAAGCCAAATCGACCGGAGGCTCCAATCTGAAAATTTTTGCGCCTGACGATATCACCATTCCGATAAACAACCTTGACCTGCGCGCTGAAGTTCGTGACGCGGTCAACAATCAGGAATTTGAACTTCATTATCAACCGTTAATCCGCCTTGATACGCTCGAAGTTGTGGGCCTGGAAGCATTACTTCGCTGGCGACGACCCAATGGTGAAACCGTCTCACCTGATATTTTTATTCCTGTGATTGAAGATCTACGCCTGATGTCGGTGCTCGGCCAATGGATAATGCAGTCGTCCATTACACAATTCAATGAATGGCAGCTGCTGTTTGAGCAATTTGGAACGATGACTCTCAGTCTTAATTTATCTATCAGCCAGATTACCGACCCGGATTTCCTCAGCCAATTGGAAACGTTTGTGGCACAGCCAAACGTGGAGCCTGAGCGAATAAATTTCGAAATTACCGAGAGCTTGTTTATTCATAACCTACCCTTGGTATCGTCATTGCTAAAAGAGTTGCAGAAGATGGGTTTTGGGGTGCATCTCGATGACTTCGGAACCGGTTATAGTTCGCTGAGTTACCTGACCGAATTGCCTTTTGATACGATCAAGATTGATCGCAGTTTCATTCGCAAAATAGACTCACAGAGTGAGTCGAAAGATTTACTAGCGTCAATTCTGTCGTTGGGTCGTAATCTTAAAAAACAGGTTCTTGCCGAGGGAATCGAAAATCAGCAGCAGCTGAAAATTCTTCAAGGTTTGGGTTGCCCATTGGGCCAGGGTTTTTTGTTCTCACGGGCCTTGAGCGTTGACGAGATGGAAAACTTCATTACTAAAAAACAACATCTGGTTTTTGAAACTCTACCAAACGCAAAACTGGCGACAAATTAGCCTTTGTTTGGCGT
>CBDTWQ010000245.1:0-3638 GCA_965364115.1 uncultured Gammaproteobacteria bacterium
ACAGGAATAACCGGGGCGGTGCGCATTAACTCTTCTAGTGTCATTGGCTAATCGCCCGTGGTTGTGGTTGCGGTATGGAAATGATCAATCGAAGCGGGCATGCATGATAAGGCTCCGGTTTCAGCGCTACCGACGTTCACTCGAAAATTGAAAAATAAATCTCGTCCTGTTCCCGATTGATTGGTCGCAAGATTCAAATTCGCCTGTTCACGGGCATCGAATTCAGCGGGGTCAACCAGCACATCAAGCTTTCCTGTGGTCGCATCTAATCGAATCAAATCGCCGTCCCTGACTTTGCCTATCGGTCCGTTTTGGCAACACTCGGGGTGCACTTGAATGGCAGCTGGAACTTTACCCGATGCGCCTGACATTCTGCCATCGGTGACCAATGCGACTTGAAAGCCTTTGTCTTGCAGCACGCCGAGCGCCGGGGTGAGCTTATGCAGCTCGGGCATACCATTTGCCTGCGGCCCTTGACCGCGAACCACGATCACCACGTCTTGATTCAGTTGATCGGCCTTGAAAGCCGCCAGCACCGCTGCTTGGTCATCAAACACCAGCGCTGGTGCCTCAACCTTTTGGTGCTCTAGTTTGACCGCTGAGGTTTTGATCACCGCCCGGCCGAGTTTTCCTTGAAGCAATCGCAGGCCGCCTTCGGCGGCAAACGGCGATTCGACTGACGCGATAATTTCTTCATCAAGACTAGTTTTCGGCGCCGGACGCCAGGCGACATCAGCACCATCGAGCCAAGGTTCCTCGCAATAGCTAGAAAGCCCGTCGCCACGAACCGTAAGCACATCCTCGTGCAGCAAACCGACATCCAGCAGTTGCCCAATCACCAGGCCCATGCCGCCTGCTGCATGGAATTGATTGACGTCTGCCAGGCCATTAGGATAAATCCGGGTCAATTGTGGAACGAATGCCGAGAGCTCGCTGAAGTCGTCCCAATCAATCATGATGCCAGCACAGCGAGCAATTGCGACTAAATGAATTGTATGATTGGTCGAACCACCAGTCGCAAGCAATCCGACAATGCCGTTCACAATGGCTTTTTCATCGACTACCTTTCCGACTGGCCGATAGTTGCTACCCAATGCGGTGATGCTCGCCGCGACCTCAGTGGCAGCAACCGTCAAAGATTCGCGCAATGGAGTGTTAGGATTGACGAAAGCTGCACCCGGCAGATGCAAGCCCATGATCTCCATCAGCATTTGGTTGCTATTAGCCGTGCCGTAAAAAGTGCAAGTGCCTGGCCCATGATAAGACTGAGTTTCAGCCGCTAACAATTCTTCACGGCCTACCTTACCCTCGGCAAACAGTTGTCTGATTCGCGCTTTTTCCGAGTTGGGCAAACCGCTGGTCATCGGCCCGGCGGGCACAAAAACTGCTGGCAGGTGGCCAAAGCTGAGAGCGCCCATGAGCAAACCAGGCACAATCTTGTCACAAACACCCAAATACATCGCGGCGTCAAAAACGTTATGAGACAGCGCAACCGCGGTCGACATAGCGATGACATCACGACTAAACAAAGATAATTCCATGCCCGGCATGCCTTGAGTGACGCCATCACACATCGCGGGCACTCCACCCGCATACTGCGCAACTGCACCTGTCTTGCGCGCCGCTTCTTTGATCAATGGGGCCAACGCGCCAAGCGGTTGGTGCGCTGAAAGCATATCGTTGTAGGCTGAGACGATCGCAATATTCGGTGACTGGTTAGCGGTTAATAACAGCTTATCAGCAGCCGGGCTTGCCGCCGTCACATGCGCCAAATTGGTGCATGAAAGCGAACAACGCAGGGGGCCCTGATCACGAGCTTGGTCGATCCGCTTTAAATAGGCGTCACGACTAGACTTGCTTCGTACCTGAATTCGCTCGGTCACCAACTTAATTCGAGAATCTAATGTGTTCATCACGTATTTTCTTTTTGAATGCGGACTAATAATACTACAGACCACGATTCATGTTGATTTAAGACAACTAAGAATTTTGAGCCAAGCGTCAAGTTTTAGTCAATCAGTCGGTCATTTTGAAAATAAATTACGACTGCAAAAAGCCTCTAATTAACTTCCAAGTTGGAAACTTTTGTACGGCAGCATGAGTGGTATAAGTTATAATGCGAACCTCATAAATAACTAACTCGGCAGATGGATTCAGACAACCCAGCGGCGATCGACGCCATTGAAGCATTCGATTTCGTGCTGTTCGGCGGCACCGGTGATCTTGCTATGCGCAGCTTGTTACCTTCGCTTTATTATCACCATTGCGATGATTTGCTGCCCGCTGCCGGTCGCATCATTGCGGTAGCCAGATCAGCCCTAACGCGCGAAAAATATCTTTCTAAAGCAAAAGAAGCGATCCTCCAGCACGTCGCTAAAGAATGCTATTCGGCGCAGAAATGGAAACAGTTTTGCGAACGCGTTGATTATCTTAGCGTTGATGTAACGGATGCCAACGACTATGCCAAGCTAAAAACACTGCTCGACCAGAACGAACAATGCCGTCGTATCTTTTATTTATCGACCGCACCGCAACTGTTTGCACCCATTTGTCTGAATTTAGCCACGATGGAAATCATCAATGAACGGTCACGTCTTGCGGTTGAAAAACCGCTTGGCCGTGATCTCGAGTCCGCACGTGAAATCAGTGCCATCATTGGTAGCGTTTTCAACGAAAACCAAATTTTTCGGATCGACCATTACCTCGGAAAAGAGCCCGTTCGAAATTTACTCGCACTCAGATTTGGCAATGCATTATTCGAACCTTTGTGGCGGCGAGGCCACGTGCGTGACGTTCAGATTACCGTGGCCGAAACGCTCGGCGTCGAAAGCCGTGGAGAGTTTTACGACAACACCGGCGCGCTGCGTGATATGGTGCAAAACCACTTGCTACAATTACTTTGCATCATCGCAATGGAGGCGCCGACGCACAACACCGCCGACGCGGTTCGTGATGAAAAACTTAAAGTATTGCGCTCACTGCGAAAACTGAGCGGCGAAGCTGTTTATAAAAATACTGTGCGAGGTCAATATGCACCTGGCGCGATTGGCAACGAAGTGGTGCCGAGTTATACCGACGAACCCGGAGTTCACGAGAACAGTCAAAATGAAACTTATGTAGCGGTTCGCGCCCATGTTGATAATTGGCGCTGGGCTGGGGTGCCGTTTTATCTACGCACCGGCAAACGATTAAACAGCCGTGTGGCCGAAATCGTAATTAACTTTGAACCCTTGCCGCACGCTATTTTCGATGCAGATGCCAACAGTGACCGACCTAACCATTTGGTCATCGGCTTGCAACCTGAGGAATACATTCGTTTATCTATTCGCTCCAAACAGCCCGGCGCCGAGATGCGTTTACGCCCGGTTGATCTTAATCTTGATCTCTCTGAGTCGGGCAGTGAACGCCGGCATATCGCTTATGAGAAAATTATTATTGATCTACTTTGCGGCGATCAAACATTGTTTTTACGCCACGACGAACTCGAGACAGCGTGGTCATGGATAGACCCAATTCTAGAAGCCTGGCAAGCCAGCGAAAAAAACCCATCAAACTACAATGCCGGCACTTGGGGACCGTTTGAAGCAAGCCACTTAGTCGCCGAAGATGGTGGCCGCTGGCACGAAGAGGAATAGAAA
>CBDTWQ010000246.1:0-3591 GCA_965364115.1 uncultured Gammaproteobacteria bacterium
AAAAAAATCAGCCAAGGCGTGATGGCTATGTTGCGCAGTCATGGGGTTCAAGCAGAGTCATTGGCTGGCGGATTTATCGCCTGGCGTGAATCCGCTGAATTGCTGGTTCCAGAGGCTAAAATTCCAATCAACCCGTCGACTAGTCACAGCCTTTGGGTCACCCGGCATCGTCCTAAAATCGATCGGTTAGCCTGCCCTTGGTTGATTCGACGATTTATTGATCGGCAAGCACAATTCTTATTTGTATCTCCGGATGAGGTGCTCGCGGTGGCGGAAAAATTTGAGGCCACGGCGTTTGATGTTGACGATGTCTTCTGGAGCCATCGAGGTGAAAACTGCACCTTTGACACGCTGTTGGAGGAATTTCAATTGCACACCAAGGCCTTGCAGCGGCTTGCCCCAATTGTTCGAGGGGCGGATACGGATCGCCATGACTTGGCCCCCGAGGCGGCAGGATTGTTAGCCGCCTCGCTGGGTCTGTCGCGGATGTATCGCAACGATCTTGAGCAGCTAGAGGCCGGCATGCTGCTGTATGACGCCTTCTATCGTTGGGCGAGGGATGCCTTCGACGAGAATCACGACTGGCCACAACCGAAAAACGGTAACTGAGGCGTGGATTCCTCGCCCAATGATGCTGGCGCCAACAGTCGGCAATCGCCTTCTGTGATGCAAGCCTTTCGAGTTTGGTTGCGCATCGGTTTACTGTCTTTTGGCGGCCCCGCGGCGCAAATAGCATTGATGCACCGTGAAATTGTTGATAAGAACCACTGGCTGAATGAGCGGCAGTTTTTAAATGCTTTAAGTTTTTGCATGCTGTTACCCGGGCCGGAAGCAATGCAGCTGGCAACCTATGTTGGCTGGCGCTTGCACGGCACTCTGGGCGGCCTGATTGCGGGTTTGTTGTTCGTTGTGCCGGGCGCTTGCGTGATCTTGGCTTTGTCCACCGTCTACGCTTTCTATGGCGAAGTTCCGCTGGTTGATGCGCTGTTTCTTGGGGTCAAGGCCGCTGTCATCATTATTGTCATCGAAGCCTTGATCAAGGTTTCAAAACGCGCGCTACTTCGGCCGGAACACTGGGTGATTGCAGCGTTCGCGTTTATCGGAATTTTCTTTTTGGCGCTGCCTTTTCCGCTGATCATTATAGCCGCCGCTGCTTTTGGCTATTTTCGAGCGACTATCAATGGCGACACGCTCTCGATGAAAACAGTTCGAGTCACCGCATTTGGCACGCTGGCGACGATCGTGACTTGGTTGTTAATTTGGTGGTTACCGTTGCTGGCTTTGCAGGCACATGGGGAACATCAATTGTTGACCGAAATCGGCGTTTTCTTCTCCAAGCTAGCGGTGGTCACCTTTGGTGGCGCCTATACGGTGCTTGCCTATCTAGGCCAGGACGTCGTTGGGCAATACGGGTGGTTAAGCGCGGGTGAAATGATGGATGGTTTAGGCTTAGCTGAGACTACGCCCGGCCCATTGATTCTGGTCAATCAATTTGTCGGGTTTCTCGCGGCTTACCGAGAAAATGGTCTCGCTTATGGCGTGTTGGGTGCATTAGTGACGCTGTGGGCGACCTTTGTGCCGTGTTTCTTGTGGATTTTCGCTGGCGCACCTTATATCGAATGGATCAGTTCGCGTGCTCGGTTGCGCGGCGCCTTGGTTGCAATCACTGCGGCCGTGGTGGGTGTCATACTAAACTTATCGATTTGGTTTGCGTTGCACGTTTACTATGATCAAATTTCGATGCGAGATTACGGCCCATTCGTGCTGTGGCAACCTGAACTGTCTTCGTTTCAATGGCAAGCCATGTTGCTCTCATGCCTGTGTGCCGGGCTGATGTTTCGCCTTCACTGGGGAATCGCGCGAGTGCTCGCTTTTTCGGCGGCCGCGGGCGCCGGTCTGCAGCTGCTAACTTAGTCAATTCCACTTAGCAAAATCAATGGGTCAGTTTTGACCCGGTTGATGGTCGACGGGCATTGGCTTTCGTATCGGAGGTTAGTGTGCCAGAATTCTGTTGTTGAACTCTGGAGTCACATTTTCGTGAATAAAGTTTTTATCACAGCGCAGCAATTGCTGGAAGATTCGTTTCGCCTGGCGCACAAGATATATAGCGATGATTTTCATCCGCAATTCATTGTTGGCATTTGGCGCGGTGGCACGCCTGTCGGTATTGCAGTGCAGGAATTTTTCGAGTTCAAAGGGGTTGCAACCGACCATATCTCGGTGCGCACTTCGTCTTATTATGGGATTAACAAACAAGCGAAAAAGATTCGAGTGCACGGGTTGCACTATTTGATCGAAAACGCCAATGCCTCTGATAAATTGCTGATCGTCGATGACGTTTGGGACTCGGGGCGCAGCGTCGCTGCTTTGATCAAAGCAATTCGGAAACAATCGAGGCTCAACACCCCGTCTGACATTAGAGTTGCCAGCCCGTGGTATAAACCGGGCAAGAATGTGGTCGATATGACGCCTGATTATTATCTGCATAAAAGTGAGGATTGGCTGGTTTTCCCGCACGAGCTGGAGGGTCTCGATATGTCCGAGATTGCGAAGGGCAAATCCGACTTCGCTAATATCCTTGATTTGCTTGAATAATCGAAGATTTCCATCGTCATTAGAGCGTTATGCGTAGGACGGTTTTAGGGGCACTCGTTAATTCGAATGAACCCGACTAAAATGGCGAGCATGTCGAAACATTTATCACTTTTGCAGCAGATCGAGTCGATAGTCGGCAAGCCGGGCCTTATTCGTGCCGAAGGTCTTGTTGGACGAAGCGCTGGAGTCTGGTCGACTCAAGCCTTGAAAGCCCTTGCATTGGTCCGTCCTGCCAACACGCAAGAGGTGTCGGAGGTGATGAAACTCTGTCACGCTGCGGGGCAGGTGGTCATACCGGTGGGTGGAATGACCGGTTTGGCGGACGGGCATTATTCACGTTCGACCGACATTCTGTTGTCGACAGAACGAATTAACCAAATCGATCCGGTCGACGTTGATTCGCGCAACCTAGTGGTGGGCGCAGGCGCTATTCTGCAAAGAGTTCAAGACAGCGCGGTTGAAGTTGGGTTGATGTTTGCGCTCGATATCGGGGCGCGGGCTTCGTGCACTATTGGTGGCAATATTGCGACCAACGCTGGCGGGGTTCGAGTGCTGCGCTACGGCATGATGCGCGAGCAATTGCTGGGGCTTGAAGCCGTTTTGGCCGATGGCACGGTGATATCGTCGATGTTCGGCTTGCTAAAGAACAACACCGGTTATGATTTGCGCCAAATGTTTGTTGGTTCCGAGGGCACGCTCGGCATAGTAACCCGCGCAGTGCTGCGATTGCGCGAAGCACCGGTGAGTATTGACACCGCTCTTTTGGCAGTGCCTTCGTGGGCACAGGTGATGAAGCTGCTTCGCCATTTCGACCACACGCTAGCGGGGACCCTGGGTGCCTTTGAGGTTCTGTGGCGTAACGATTATGAACTCAATACCGGCGATTACTCGACGGTCGAACCGCCGATCGCCGCTGAAACGCCTTACTACGTGATAGTCGATAGCCTTGATTTTGATGGGGAGAGTGGCCGCAATCGATTTGAGGAGTCGCTTGCC
>CBDTWQ010000247.1:0-3565 GCA_965364115.1 uncultured Gammaproteobacteria bacterium
GATGTCTCTGCGCAAATACAAGCGGCTGAGATTGCGATTCGCGCCAGTCTGCAAGACCATGTTATCGATCTAGTTCCATCCTATGCGTCACTGCTTATCATTTTTGACATCAATCAATGCGACGCGTTCGCGGTCAAGCAACAATGTCGAGTCGCACTGGCCGACCTAGACCACGCCAGCAGCGGTACCGGAAAACTAGTCACCCTGCCGGTTTACTACAGCCTGGAGTCAGGGCCTGATCTCGAAATCATCGCCGGCCGCGCGAACCTCAGTGTCGAACAAGTAATCGAAATTCATCAACAACAAGAGTATCGGGTTTATGCAATTGGTTTTGCGCCTGGGTTTGCGTACTTAGGCGAAGTCGATGAACGAATCGCTGCGCCACGGCTATCCACGCCAAGGCAAAAAGTGCCCCGTGGCGCTGTCGCCATCGCCGACCGCCAGACCGCGGTCTATCCCGCCGTGTCGCCGGGTGGTTGGAACCTGATTGGTCTCTGCCCTGCTCGCATGTTCGATCCAGACCAACAGCCGACCATGCCCGTCGCAACCGGTGATCGAGTTCGATTCGAGGCGATTGATCGAGACAATTTCGTTGCTCAGGGTGGTGAACTATGAGTGCCTTCATGGTTAAACAACCCGGCTTGCTCAGCCTGCTCCAGGACCGGGGCCGCTTCGGCGCGCATAGTTTAGGCCTGACCAACGGTGGCCCGTTAGATTTCAATGCCTTTGACTGGGCTAATCGAATGCTTGGAAATTCGGCCAATGCCACCTGCATTGAAATCAGCTTCGGCGGTTTGGTGCTTGAAACCGAGGCCGAAACCAGCTTTGCGATTACCGGCGCAACCGCTCTCTGCAAACTAAACGGTGAAGCAATTGAACAGTGGCAAAGCCACCCGATTCACCCAGGCGATGAACTCGAAGTAGGCTTCTGCACCGTCGGCACGCGTGCTTATCTTGCCGTTTGTGGCGGCTTCAAAATCAGCCCCAGTTTCGGCAGCAGTGCCACAGTTGTGCGCGAGAAAATTGGCGGCTTGGGCGGAGACAAATTGCAGTCTGGCGACCATCTGCCGGTTACCAATGGGCAACTCGCCAGCCATTTTCGATTGCCTGAAAGTCAGCGCCCGAGCTACCCCGACCAAGCGCTGCTGAGGGTGGTTCTAGGCTATCAACAGGCCGCATTTGACCACAGCCAGCAGTGGCGGTTTTTCAATTCTGATTTTCAGCTCACCGATCGCTGCGATCGAATGGGATTTCGTCTTGAGGGCAACAGCGTGAAGTCTGAAATCGTCGGCATGTTGTCGGAAGGCATTTGCCATGGCGCGGTTCAAATTCCGGCGGACGGTCAACCCATCGTGCTGATGAATGATCGGCAAACAATCGGCGGCTACCCCAAAATCGGCGCGGTCATTCCCGCTGATACGGCTCGCTTGGCTCAACTTTCACCCGGCGCGAAAGTGGCTTTCAGTGAGATCACGGTTGAACAGGCGCATAACATTCACCATCTAGACCAATCACGCTTCGAACGAACTCAACTGGAACCTTGCTAGCTAATGAATTCAAATCAAGAACAAAGTTTGAGCGTTCAGATCGAAAATATTTTGGTAGCGCGAAACTTGCGTGGCATGAAGACAGTGCAATCGCATCTAGAGCCAGGCTATTGTTTGCGCGCAGCTCAAATATTACGGCATTGTCACGGAAACATTTTGATTGGCACGGGTTTCCCAGTGGTCAAGACTTTTGAAACTGATGGTCCAGTCGGAGCGATTGCACTCTATGAAGTCTTCGAGAAGCTAGGTGCCACACCGACTATTGTTTGCGGAAGGCCGATTTCGCAAGCGCTCAGCAAGCAATATCGGATCCACGAAATTCAAGTAGGCGACCATGATCAACGCGAACAAGAGGCCACCGAAGCCCTCGAGCAGTTTAAACCTAACGCGATCATTTCTATCGAGCGCCCAGGGCAAGCGGCCGATGGCGGCTACTACAACATGCGCGGCGAGAGTATTAGCGAACACACGGCCTGCTTTGACACCTTCATCAATCAGAGCGCCTGTCCAACCATCGCGATTGGCGACGGTGGTAATGAAATTGGCATGGGCAAAGTCACTGCGGCGTTAGAAAATTTAGATATTGTGCCGTCAGCTACCTCCTGCGACGAGCTGATTGTTACTGACGTCTCCAATTGGGGGGCATATGGCATCATCAGCTTTCTCTCGATTTGGCATCATCGCGATTTACTCGCCGAGGTAGAACCGCTCAAAATTCTGCGCTATATTTCCGAACTCGGCAGCGTCGACGGTGTGACTCGAATCAACCAGCTCACTGAGGATGGCTTGAATGCGAGCGAAGGTGAAAGTGTGCTGCTTGAGTTGCGCAAGCTCTGTGGTTTTGACTAGCCCACCCATTTTGGCATGATCAGAGGCTAAAACAGTCAAGAAATTGATTATTGAAATTCGTCTGGCACAACCAATTCACCCGTTTGGCTCTATTGCCGAAAGTCCTGTTTCTGCTTAACTTGCGCACCGTTTCTTAACACCAACCAAGATCAAGAGGCCCACATGACCATTGCATATTTGAACGGCGACTATATGCCACTAGAAGAGGCTCGAATCTCTCCGATGGATCGTGGTTTTCTGTTTGGTGACGGCATTTACGAAGTGGTTCCATCCTATGATGGTAAAATGGTCGGCTTTGTGCCGCACATCGTTCGGATGCAAACGGGCCTCAAAGAAGTTGAAATTGCACTCGATTGGCAACTAGACCAATGGCGCGACATTTGCGAAACCTTATTGAGCAAAAACGATGGCGACAATCTTGGGATTTATCTACACGTCACTCGAGGCGCTGATAGCAAACGCCACCATGCTTATCCCGAAGGAATCACGCCTACCGTGTTTGGCTACGCCTTTGAAATATCCGCACCGCCCGTACCAGATCGCGAAATAGTCAAACCTTACACCTGTTCGACCGGCCACGATCTGCGCTGGCATCGTTGCAATATCAAATCTATTTCGTTGCTCGGCAACGTAATGCACTTTCAGCAGGGACACAGCCACGGTGACGACGAGATCTTGTTATACAACAGCAACAACGAGCTGACTGAATGCGGCGCCTGTAACGCCTATGTCGTCAAAGACGGCGTGGTGATCACGCCGCCTCTCGACAATCAAATTCTACCCGGCATTACTCGACAGTTAGTGCTCGACATTCTGCGAGTCGACGGCAGTATTCCGATCGAAGAAAGGATCGTGACTATGGACGAAGTTTGGGCGGCAGACGAAGTCTGGATTTCAAGCTCAAGCAAAGAAATCGCGCCGGTCATCAAACTCGACGGCAAACCGGTTGGCGATGGCAAACCTGGCGTAGTCTGGGAAAAAGCCGCAAAGCTATATTCAGCAGGTAAATACGGCGCCTAACTGATCCCACTAACTCGACTCGGACAACTCTTTTCGCACAGTCCGAGCCGACAAACGCAAACCTAATTTCTCCCAAGAGGGACACCCACTCTTCCATTGACATCTAGCACGCCCAAGGCGTAATCTTTGGGTCTACACAGACAAACGGA
>CBDTWQ010000248.1:0-3564 GCA_965364115.1 uncultured Gammaproteobacteria bacterium
CAATTGGCGCACCCGCCTAACCCAGGTCGCGGGTGGCGATCAGGGGCTTCACTTCGAGCGATCATTCTTTAATCGCTTAGGCGGTTTCCCGGCCATGCCACTGATGGAAGACGTCGCGATCTGCAAACTCGCTCGGCGTTTGGCCTCGCCCGTGATCGCTAATCAAGCGATCACGAGTTCGAGCCGGCGCTGGCAGCAAAAAGGTGTTGTACGAACCATACTACTGATGTGGTCGCTGCGTTTGGCGTTCTGGTTGGGAGTCGATCCAAAACGTTTGCATAAAATCTATTATCCTCAACACGGTTGACTATCACTCTATGACGACACTCGGAATTTTTGCCAAGCCACCGATCCCAGGCCGAGTAAAAACGCGATTGATCGCCGACATCGGCGCCAATCATGCCACTGAAGTCTATCGCTTCTGCCTAAAACATACGCTTCAAGTGGCCCACCAGTCTGGCCTAAATTACCTGTTGTTTCTCAGCGAAGAAAGTCGAGATCCGATTTTTGCGCAAGCCCCTTATCAATTGCAACAGGGCGAAGACCTCGGCACAAAGATGTGCAACGCTTTAAACCAAATGCTCGCGCAAGATCAGCACGGCGCGATCATCATTGGGTCTGATTGTCTTGATTTAAGCGCAGAACAATTGCAGGCATCAGCAACGGCGCTGTGCGAGGCCGATTTGGTGTTCTTGCCCGCGCTCGACGGTGGTTTCGGCCTAATTGGTTGCCGTAAAATCGAGCCGCAAATTTTCCGCGATGTCGAGTGGAGCACCGACACGGTGCTCAGCAAAACGTTGGCCAACGCGAAACGGTTGAACTATCGCACTCAGTTGCTTGAATCGGTGCGAGATATTGATACGCTAGCCGACCTAAAACACTACCCTGATCTGATCAACTTAATCGAGACCGACAGCCGCAAATGACGCTCAATTAATATGTTTTATTCCTTGGTTAAACCTCTGCTGTTCGCGGTTGACCCTGAACTGGCACATGAAGTCGGCTTGGAATTGCTACAGCAGTTCCATGGCTTGCTGGCTGACCGACAGATCGCCAAACCGACTAAAGTGATGGGGCTGAAATTTGCTAATCCAGTTGGTCTGGCGGCCGGTTTAGATAAAAATGCTGACTATCTAGATGGCCTCGGCAAACTGGGCTTTGGCTCAATCGAAGTTGGCAGCGTGACCCCGCGACCTCAGCCTGGCAACCCAACGCCGCGGCTGTTTCGTTTACCCCGTCATCAAAGCGTGATCAATCGCATGGGTTTTAACAATAAAGGGGTCGATTACTTATTACGACAAGTCGACCAACCGAGAAATTTTCAGCTCGGCATCAACATTGGTAAAAACAAAAACACCCCGCTCGAACAAGCGCTCGATGACTACAATATGGGTCTTATAAGCGTCTACTCAGCTGCCGACTACATCGTCATCAACATCTCATCACCGAACACCCCGGGGTTGCGTGAACTGCAAAATGAAGAGGCCCTGCAGATCCTGCTAGCTGGGATTAGAGAAACACGGCTTGAACTCGAGGATACGCATCAATGCTATCGTCCACTGGCATTGAAATTATCGCCCGATCTAGAGCCGTCTGCGATTCCAGCAATCGCCAAAACGCTTAGAAAATATGCGATCGACGGCTTGATCGCGACTAACACCACGCTGAGCCGGGAGAAGGTTGCTAGCCATCCGCTGGCTGCCGAGTCCGGAGGTTTGAGTGGTGCTGCTTTACGCGAGCAAGCGAGATGCGTGCTGTCACTTTTCCACAACGAATTAGGCGATGAAATTCCAATCATTTCCGTCGGCGGAATCGACTCTGTGGAGGAGGCCAAAATACGTTTCGAATTGGGCGCCAAGTTGATTCAGATTTACACCGGCTTAATTTACCAAGGACCTAGCCTCATAAACGCCATCAATCGGTCGATATAGTTTCTTGAAGATGACTTTTAAGACGGGTTCAGAAGATGGAAGCGATGATGTCGCTAAAGGATGCTCGATACTATTTGCAACAATTACCGGAGCAGCTTGAAGAACTGTTAGATGAGGATTACCGCAATGGCCTGACACGTTTGCTCGAAAAGTTTGAAGAATTTTTCAAAATTACAGCCAGCGCTAACATGCGCGCTAGCGAAGGCAAAAGCCTGAGCCGCGAAGAAGCTACTGAAGTGAGTGATTTCGGTTTTCAGTCATTGCTCAGATTGATCGACCTGATGGATCGTTTGGATCTGCCCCACAAACGGCGCGAAATTGAGCAATTATCACTGATTTTCGTGCGCTGGACGGTCAGTTTCCACGGCACCATCAACTACCTCGAACCATTAGTCAATGCGATCGCTCAACTGGCCAACTTGTTAAGAGAGAAAGAAGCTTTGCTCACGCTGTCTGATTTGATCGCCGAAATTGTCGATCATTGCTCTGACGAACTAAAACAAGATCCGACCGACGAAAGCGGTGCGCGACCTTGGCATTTACTTCACCTCAATCGAGGCATCATTGTGACTCGCACTCATGATTTGAGCGCGATGAAACACGCATTTGACGAGTTTTTAATTTATCTGCCGCAAGAGGCACCCGGCTTTTTTGCGGAAGGCATGAAAGAAATGGAAGCGGTGGGATATCCGCAACAGGTACGCAAAGTTATGGAAACCTATCACGCCCAGAAGAATCTCTCGCTGCGATTGCATTAGAACGACTCATTGTCAGCTACCGCAAGACGAAATCAATATTCAAGACTAACTAAGTAACCACCATATTTTCGAATATTGATCACACCCGTGTCAAAAATCAGATATTGACCTTTGATCGCATCCAAACGGCCTTCAACCACAGGATTTTTATCGAAATTAAAACTCGAAATTTTGCTGGGGTATTGATGCGCCGGAAACTCAAGATGAACAGTTGATTCAGGGGTCGCAATCTCACGCGCGTCCGCCGCCAAGGACTCATCAAGACTGGGCTTCACTTGCGGCCAATAGGTTTCGTAAATCTGAAAGAGATCGGTCAATGTGAACTCGTTTTTCAACATGGTGCGCCAATTGGTTTTGTCATTCAGATAGTGCTTAAACGCATCTTCGATCAAGCCCGCATGAAAACGCTGCGATACTTCGAGAATCGGTAGCGCCTGAACCGCGCCTTGGTCTATCCAGCGGGTTGGGATTTGGGTGGCCCGGGTCACCCCGACTTTAACCCCCGAAGTGTTTGAAAGGTAAATAACATGGGGACGCATGCAATTTGCTTCGGCCCATTCTGGCTCGCGGCAGGTGCCCAGATGAAAATGACATTTCTCAGGAGAGACAATGCAAATATCACAGCGCGCCAAATCTCTGAAGCAAGGATAGCAAAACCCTTGATTAAAACTCTTGTTGGTCACTCGGCCACAATGAACACATTCTATTTGGCGCAGATACTCAAGCCGGACTTGCTGGCCTAATAACTCATTGAGAGTAACCGTCTGGCCTCCCAGTTTTAATTGATAGCGCACTGGCTGGCTAAGCTCAGCGTGCATTTTATGCAAATTACCCTGCAGTTTCATGGCCGTCTCCGCAGTCGACAAACGACCTCA
>CBDTWQ010000249.1:0-3563 GCA_965364115.1 uncultured Gammaproteobacteria bacterium
CGGCTGAACTAGAACCATTACGGCAGCGTTTCTTGAGTCACTACTTGGCCATCGTGGCCGATAATTCGCGCCTGTTTGACGGCATGGAAGCGGTGTTATCAGGGCTAGAAGAACAATCGATCCCTTGGGGAATCGTAACCAATAAGCCTGAATGGCTGACGCATCCGTTGCTGCGCCAACTAGACCTGGCCGAACGCGCCGCTGTGGTGGTCGGTGGCGACACTTTAGCTAAGCGCAAGCCGGATCCTTTGCCTTTAATCTTTGCCGCGGACCGTCTCTCCGTGACCTGCCAAGATTGCGTTTATATCGGCGATGATGAGCGCGATATCATCGCCGGCAACGCTGCAGGCATGACCACCTTGATCGCCACCTATGGCTATATTGAGGCAGGCGCCGACATTCATTCCTGGGGCGCCAATGGCCTGATCAATCGACCCGACGAACTCCCACTTCACCCGCTGATGCAAATCTAATGACTTCGATACCGACCACTTTTAAACCCTCTTCTGGGATGCTGAGTAATAAGGTGATTTTAGTCACCGGTGCAACCGGAGGGTTTGGTGCTGCCATTTCGCGAGGGTTGGCAAGCTATGGTGCCACGGTCATTTTACTCGCCCGCAGTCTGCGCAAGGTGGAAGCTTTGTATGATGAGATCGAAAAATCCGGTGACCCCCTGCCCGCGATTTACCCCATGGATTTAGAAGGTGCAAGTGAAAACGACTACGCCGACTTGGCGAAGAACATTGAAAGTGAATTGACGAAACTAGATGGCATAATCCACTGTGCGGCCACCCTGGGTTCGCCCACGGTGTTTGCGCAAAGTGACGCTGAAGCCTGGTATCGAGTGCATCAAATCAACCTGCATGCACCCTACTTTTTAACCCGCGCCTGTTTGCCGTTGCTAAAGCAATCAACTCTAAAGCATGCTTCCAAGGGGTCGGTGGTTTTTATGGTTGATGATAAGACCGGCGCTTATTGGGACGCTTATCAAGTGAGCAAACAAGCCTTGGTCGCAATGAGCGCGCTGCTAGCCCGTGAGTATGCCGACAGCAAGCTGCACTTCAACGCCTACAACCCCGGTAAAACTCGAACCGCTTTGCAGCTTCGCGCATTTCCGGCCGCCGATGAAAACGATTCATTGCCAACGCCAAATGATCATCTAAACGCATTCCTCTATTTGGCTAGTGACGAGTTGCATCAGCAAGGTCAAATATTCAATCCACAGCCGCTTAAGGAAACCGTTTCGTCGCAGCGACTGCCTTGACTTGGGGTCTTCGACGATACTCGAAGTAAAACTCCTTCGGCTTCAAACATTGCCCGAGCTCTAGAAGACAATTTTCATCGGGGGTGAACGACCAGCTGCCGTTACTGCGAAGTTGGTACTGATAGTCCTGGTAATGCATATGAAAAACAACCGACATGGCGTTGCTCGACTTTCGCCCTTGCAGCAACTTGATCACACTATCGATCACTGCTTCGCGATCGCTATTGACTCGTATATGAAGCGTTTGCGCATGCTCGATACGGTAGTCTTCGAGCAATTGCACCCGATCCGCGCGAAGTTTAATGCCATTGTTAAAGTGATCGTAAGCGATTCCGCCGCTGACCACCCAGACTCGATCTTTCTGCACAATCGATTCGATTCGGCCGAGCAAATCAGGCATCACTCGGACATCCACTCGTCCACTTCGATCATCTAGCGTAACGAAGGCTTCACGGCCACGAAAACTATTTCGCATTCGTATATCAACCACTAAACCACAGACGGTTGCGTCTTGCTCTTTTTGCCTAAAGCGCTCGCTGTTTCCGCCGGTGTCTAGCTTTTCTAGCCATTGTCCCAATTTAGTTGGCGCAATTTGTTTGACCTCAAGATCAAACATCGCCAACGGATGACCGGTCAGATAAAGACCGAGCGCTTCTTTCTCCAACAGCAATCGAACTTTCTCGTTCCAAGACTCGCAACTGGGCAAGCCGCGATGTTCTGCCACCGGTGAAATTTGCTCGAACAGATCGCTAATGCCGGCGTTGAGATTGTTCTGCTGCTGCTCGGTTGCTTGCAAGGCATGCGGGAGATGCGCCATTAATGCGGCCCTGTTTTCACTGAAACAATCCATCGCACCCCCTTTGATCAAGGCTTCAATCACTTTTCGGGTGATTTTGCTCGAACCCAGGCGTTTACAAAAATCTTCCAGGTTTAGATATTCGCCTAGATTTCGGACTTCGATGATGGCATCGATGACAGCCCGACCGACACCCTTGATAGCGCCAAGGCCATAATAAATTCGACCGTCCTCGACTGCAGTGAACTGATATTGCGACAGATTGATATTAGGCGATTGAATATCGAGCTTCATCGTTCGACATTCGTCGATCAGGGTCACGATTTTATCGGTGTTGTCCATATCTGCCGACAGTACTGCGGCCATAAATTCGGAGGGGAAATGGGTTTTTAGCCAAGCCGTTTGATAAGAAACTAAAGCATAAGCGGCGGAGTGAGATTTGTTGAACCCATAACCGGCGAACTTCTCCATTAGGTCAAAAATATAGGTCGCCGTCGCTGCTTCGACTTGGTTCGCCACCGCTCCCTCGGTGAAAACGACGCGTTGTTTCTCCATCTCCTCGGCTTTTTTCTTACCCATTGCTCGACGCAACACATCGGCGCCACCGAGTGTGTAACCGGCCAAAACCTGCGCGATTTGCATTACCTGCTCTTGGTAAAGAATGACCCCGTAGGTTGGCTGAAGAATCGCCTCTAATGCCGGATGAGGATATTCGACTCGCGCACGTCCGTGTTTACGGTCGATAAAGTCGTCCACCATGCCTGACTGCAACGGCCCTGGGCGAAACAATGCCACTAGCGCAATAATTTCTTCGAATCTGTCTGGTTGCAGGCGGCGGATTAAGTCTTTCATGCCACGCGACTCAAGCTGAAAAACCGCGGTGGTTTGATATTCACGAAGTAATTTAAACGTTGCGGGGTCATCCAGCGGAATACGTTCTATTTCAAGTGTCGATTCTGAGTGCTTGGCATTGATTGCCTGAACCGTCCAATCGATGATGGTTAAGGTACGCAAACCAAGAAAGTCAAACTTGACTAAGCCGATTGCTTCTACATCGTCTTTGTCAAACTGCGAGACCAGGCCCGAACCGCCGGGTTCACAGTAAATCGGGGTAAAGTCAGTTAGGTCGCTTGGCGAGATCACCACACCGCCCGCATGCTTGCCAACATTTCGGGTCAAGCCTTCCAATGAACGCGCCATGTCGATCAGCATGGTGACGTCCTCTTCCTGCTGATAAAGTTCCAGCAAGGCGTCTTCCTGTTCTAGCGCTTTCTCCAGCGTCATCCCCACTTCGAACGGCACTAACTTGGCGATTCGATCAACGAAACCGTAGGGGTGTGACATCACACGACCCACATCACGAATCACCGCTTTAGCCGCCATAGTGCCGTAGGTGATAATTTGCGAGACTTGATTTCGCCCGTAGCGCTCGGCCACGTAGTCGATCACCTCATCGCGTCGGTCCATGCAAAAGTCGATATCAAAATCCGGCATCGAAACCCG
>CBDTWQ010000250.1:0-3552 GCA_965364115.1 uncultured Gammaproteobacteria bacterium
CCTTGTTCAGGGCAGCAGGATTACCCACCAGCCAGAAGAACGCGTCAATCTTGTTATCACAAAGCGCACCCGGTGTTTCAGATGATTTCATCTGCGCTGCGAGCTTCAGATCCTTGTTGGTGTGGCCCAGGGCTGCCCAGACAACTCTCCAGGTCGCTTCAGTGCCCGAACCGGCGTTGCCGATGTTGACCCGCTTACCAACCAGATCGTTGATATGCTTGATGTTGGCATCTTTGCGCGCAACGATACTGATCGGCTCCGGGTGTACCGAAAATACCGCTCTGAGTTCCTTGTAAGGACCCGCATCGATAAACGCTTTTTTCCCCGAACCGTTGTAGGCATGAAATTGCCAATCGGATTGAGCAACGCCCATATCCAGTTCGCCACCGCGGATAGTGTTGATGTTGTAAACCGAACCACCGGTTGACTCAACTGAACAGCGCACGCCGTGTACTTTGCGGCTCTTGTTCACCAATCGACAGATTGCACCACCCGTAGGGTAGTAAACCCCGGTTACGCCACCGGTACCGATGGTGACAAACTGCTGATCAGCTGCCAATGCGCTTCCACTACCCAGCGACGCCGTCAATAGCGATGCCAACGCAACTTTGCTTATTACTTTCATGTTTTTCTCCTTCGAGTTTAGTTATGCCGATTATTGTTTTTTTTCTGCAGCAGCGCATTTCGGCGTCCGCGTCACTGCCCATATCTTGTAACACAGGTCATTATTGTTAGCGCTAGCGCCAATGTCAAAGGCTAAAACATTCGAAATCTTTCAATCGCCGCTAATTTAAGCCTGTTTATAAAGCTGCCGACGCTGCTGTAAGGTTAGATCCGAGACCTCGCAGCTGCGTCACCCAAAGCCGATAATATTCAGACCCCATATTGACGAGCTTCGATAGCCAATATCTCAGACTGATACCTGCCCGTTATCTCACGTGGGCCGTTGAAGAAAACCACAAGCGTTTGATAAAATTAATTGCGATCAAAAACTTTTCAAGAAAATCGGTTGTACCAATAAAGCAGAGTTTTCATGTTCGAATAATCTCTAATTTTAATTACAATGGTGGCGAACACAGCGCGCTGGCAAGTTAACAAGGAATCCTTAAAACGGAAATTGAATTATCAAGTAAATACTGGACAAGTCATTTCGAAAACGAAAAATACAGTCGTTGAATTGATAGTGTAATTCGGTGGTGAATTGAGCCAATGATTGATCAAACTGATACAAATATCGTTTGTACATTTGAACCTGTCCAACCTGACCGATGTTAATCTAGAAAGAGGCGCAGACTCACTAATTGTGACCATTACACGTGCTACGACCATTCGTGACACACACAACCTAAATTGGCAGCGCCCAGCAGCCGGCGGTATTAATATCAGTAAATCCTTTTAGCTTTTACTCATCCGGCACCTCAGTCCATGCTTTGGCCAGTTGCTAAAAGCGCTGCATCGCCAATCCTTACAATTTGCTTTTTCATCCTTTCCTGCACGTCCCAAATGCCGCTCCAGCCTTTGGGAATAACGAAGGTATCGCCACTTTCAAAAGTCCGGGATTTCCCGTTGTGATCAGTGACAATAACGCGACCACTAATCATCAGCACGTATTCTGTGAACGGAAAGTCCTTGATGATGGACTTACCCATCCCTGCCTCCCAAACACCGACGCGAACCATCACATTGCCAGAATGTTCATCCTGGAAAACAAATTTCTCGCCTAAATAGGTGCCAGGCTTGGCCAACAAAGCCTCTGTTGGGGTAGCGCTTTCGACCAAAGTAATCCGAGGCATTTCGCCCGCCGAAACATTGGCCATACTGACCAGTAACCATACGCTTACAATAAACTGAACTTTCATAGTGACATCTCGAAACAGGATTGATCCAACCCCATCAAGGAATTCTGTAGGGGTTTGAATACTAAAGGAAAATCTAAAGCGTTGTGTCTTTTATGGACAATGCATCACTAGATCTGAAAAATAAAAAGGTGAAGAAAGAGGTCATTGATCGTCGCTAGAATTTCGAGGCCCAGAAGGCGAGCTTGTGCGCCATCAATTTTTGTGAGATCTGATCCTGGGGAATAGGCTGAATGACTTTGTCGTGCACTAGCAGCCGATAAATATATTCAATTTTCAGATGCTGGGAATCAGTCGCCTCAAATTCCACCACGCCGCGTTTTTCGCCATATTCAATTCCGGCGGTAATCGCGTTTTTGAGCAGTTCTTTTTCGTTTTTTAGCTTTTTCACAAATTGCTGACCTGCTCTGTTAGCGCCATGGAGGCTGGATTAGGCTTGATGATCTTCATCCTTGAAACCAATGTCCCAGTGACTGCCATCGCAAAAAGGTTTGTTTTTTGATGCACCGCAACGGCAGAGTGTATAACGCTCCGATGAAACTCCCTCTGCCAAGGGTTGCTCTTCGAGATCAACACCACAAACTGCATATGGGCCGTTTTTGATCACCGTAACGCTCGGGGAGTCGGAGTTGTCTTCAACCTCCTGCCGGTCGATGCTGTAGTCAATCGCGCCTGATGGACATCGCTTAACTAGGTCGATTACGCTCTGAATGCTGGCGCCGTCTGGGTCGATCCAAGGTTCCTGACCCATCCGAAAAACCGAAGACAGTTGATCGGTACAAACACCGGCATGCGCACAGATACTACGGTTGTCATGAATCGTGATTTGTTGACCTTGATAGCTTTCCCGCCGATTTGCTGAATCGTCAACCTCCCTCGCGTCGCTGAAATTGATGCTCTTGTGGGTGCCATCGCAATAGGGTTTGTTGGCAGATTTACCACAGCGGCACAAAGCCAACCCTTTGTCAGGTTTGAGTGTCTGGCCATTAATCGTGTGCAGGTTGGCGGCGGTTGTGCCATCTTCCGCTAGCTTTAAAAGATAGGGTCCATTTTCAAAACATTTTATGGTCGGTTTCATTTCGCTCACTATTATTCTACCTCGACGAATACGAACTCAGTGTCGCTGTCATAGGAAACATTATGCGCCACTCCGGCGGGCCGCGCATAGGAAAACCCGTTCACCAACTCGGCAAGCGACACGCCTCCTGTAGTTTCGATGATTTGTGTCCTAATTGTTTATGAAGGTAAGAGCAGACAAAAGGATTGAAGCCTAATCCCTTTGTACTTTAATTATTTACTCACCTTTTATTAACGTTCTAGTTAAAGCACTCGTTTGCGATAACTGGCACGATGCATATCACAGATCTCGACTCCAACACTGGCCACCTGGGAAACCAGTGGCAACATTCGGTTTAGAATTCCTTCACTCAGCTGAGCCTTTTGATCATCGCTTCTGCCATCCAACAAATGCACACTAAGATGCACAAAACTATTACCCGACTGCCCTAAAAGATGACGCCCCATTCGATGATGAGCATATGAGATGGCGCGAGTCTTAATATCCGCCTCCGGAAACAAACCAGAAGCCAGAGCACCCGCATGCACCGCATCAATCAACGCCCCAAGATCAAGCTCCCCCTCCAATTCCGCAGCATACTCAATCACACAATGCGGCATAAAAAAACCTCCCAATCAA
>CBDTWQ010000251.1:0-3549 GCA_965364115.1 uncultured Gammaproteobacteria bacterium
AAACACGAAGCAAGAATCAATCAATTTTCCCATTTCAAAACACCGATCGATGGGATTGAGATGCATTTTATCCATGAGAAAGGTAGTGGTCCCAATCCAAGACCACTCATCATTAGTCATGGTTGGCCAGGCTCAGTTGTCGAATTTCTGGGTTTCATCGATCTGCTTGCGCATCCGGAAAACCACGGTGGATCTGTCGAGGATGCATTTGATGTAGTCGCCCCCTCCTTACCTGGGTTCGGATTTTCGGGTCGGCCCCCTCGACCCTACGGCCCAAGAAAAATGGCAGGCATTCTTAATAAGCTAATGACCGAGGTTCTGGGATATGAAAGCTATGTCGCACAGGGAGGAGACTGGGGTGGTGCTGTTTCAAGTTGGCTTGGCTATGACCATGCGCCTTCATGTGCCGCCATTCACATCAATATACTCACCATGCGGCACAAAGATGGGCCACAGGGCGCAGAAGAGGTTGCCTGGGCAGAGCAATTTGAAAAAGATCAGGTAATGCAGAATGGCTATCGCACGCAACAGGCAACCAAACCCCAGACCCTTAGCTATGCAATGATGGATAGTCCGGTGGGAGTGGCCGCATGGATACTGGAAAAGATGCACGGCTGGTCTGATCTGACAGGGGGTAATATTGAGAGCGTTTACAGCAAAGATCAGCTCCTGACCAATATCATGGTCTACATTGTTACCAAAACTTTTAATTCCGCCTCGTGGATTTATTATGGGCGACGTGAGGAAGGTGAAAGAATAATGTCACCGGAAGGAATGCGAGTCGAAGTGCCGACGGGCTGTGCTATTTTCCCTGAGGAACTTCTAGCATGGCCACCACGAAGTTATGCAGAACGGATTTACAACATTACCCAATGGACAGAGATGCCACGCGGTGGTCATTTTGCAGCGATGGAAGAACCAGACCTGCTTATCAACGATATTCGGAAGTTTGTGGGTAACCTCGACTGACCAAAAATGGTGGCTACGTCCTGATTTGAACAAAACCGGGACAAATTTATTTAATCGAGCAGTTCCGGACTATGCACCTAGGTTTATGTCGGTTTTTGTGTGCCATTAAATAGATCTGTGCCGGTTTCAGCAGTTTTACTCGGCTGGCTTTTCCTGAATGAAACCCTGCAGGTTGTTCATTTCGCTGGAATGGCACTTATCGCTCTTGGTTTGGCTGTGATCGATGGTCGAGTCCTCAAGCGCCGAGGTTCACCAAACCCATAATTGAAATGACTCACCAAACCTCAGATTTAAGCGCAAGGTCGATGGAGTAGGGTCGATGCGGTTAGACACTGAAGCATCCCCGCAAAATTCAATCGCACCGCTTGCATAACAATCATGGGCTGACGACAGGCCGGTAGCGCATCGTCAGCTAATTAAAACATCGATGTTTAATGATTCAATAAGCCAGTTTAGCCCAGTGGTGGAGGTCTTTAGAAAGGGTGATCAACTGCGCGATCAAACCACCTGAAACGCAGATCAGAACAATGTCTAGGAGTCTGTTTTTAAAATATTATTTTCGACTCGACTAGGCAACACCGATCATCTGTAATGCTACTATCATAGGCAAATCGCTATTAACCCACTGGAATTAAAAGTATGAATTGGCGTTCAAAACTCATCCACCCTTCAGCACATGCCCCAGAGGGATATCGTTCTCTTGTGCCACCTATTTGCCGTGGGTCAACTGTGCCCTTCGAGCGTATGGCTGACGCGACCGACGATTGGCGACAATCGGAGTTAGGTTATACCTATGGCCTCTATGGCACCTCTACGGTGTTGGAACTGGGCGCGCGCATTGCCGAAATCGAAAACGCTCGACATTGTTTTATTGTGCCGGGTGGTCAGGCTGCTATTGCATTGGTTTATCTAACCTATTGCAAGCCCGGAGATCACGCTCTGGTTCCAATCAATGCCTATGGCCCAAACCGGGAAATTGCCGCTGGTTTGATCAAGAATTTAAATATCGAAGTAGAGCCCTATGACCCACTGATTGGCGCTGGCATTTGCGATCTCATCCGTGAGAACACAACTCTAATTTGGACCGAAAGCCCGGGCTCCGTGACCATGGAAGTTCAGGATGTGCCCGCTATTGTCGAAGCCGCTCATGCACGTGATGTGATGGTTGCACTCGACAATACTTATGCGGCAGGCGTTTTGTTTGATGCATTTGGTCATCACGTCGATGTCAGCATTCAAGCCCTCACCAAATATATCGGCGGGCATAGTGATTTATTGTTGGGGTCAGTATCAGTTGCCGCCGACAAAGACTATGAGGCCATTGGCACAACGCTAAAACAACTGGGCATGGCAGTTTCACCTGATGATGCAAGCCTCGCACTGCGTGGCTTGCAAACATTGGGGGTTCGTCTTGACCGCCTGGAGAAGTCCACGCTGGAAGTAGCTGGCTGGATCGATCAGCAAAAATACACTAAAACACTCCTTCACCCCGCGTTTCCGTCTTGCCCTGGGCATGATAATTGGAAACGTGATTTCACCGGTTCAGCCAGTATCTTCTCCTTTCTCTTTGAAGACTCGGTTTCACCCGAACAAGCAGCGTCTTTTGTTGATGAGTTGAAGTTGTTTAAGATTGGGTTTAGTTGGGGTGGTGTTCATTCTCTTGCATTCGTTTATCCAAATCTTGAGCGTGGTGGGGTGGATTATTGTGGCCGTCTGGTGCGACTAAACATTGGTCTCGAGGCACCCGAAGATTTAATTGACGACCTTAACTCTGCGTTCGATAATATCGGATGAGACAAGAAAAGGTGGTCTTGCGCGCAGTCGGTTAGTGTTTAATACCACCATAACTGAAGTTAAACTAAAGAACCCCGTGTGTTTTGGTTGGCTAGCTCTGTAGAAGGATGCATCGATACGCAATTTTCTCAGTTCCCCCATTTTCTTGGTCACCCCATTGTCTCAGTCAACCAATTTTCTCGGTCAACATAGAAACACGGATTAAACCGGGTCTTTGCCATTAGGATAAAACCTCGCTGCGATATTGGGATAACTCCGCACCCAGCGCTGCCAATATTGATCGCCGAATATGGCGGTTTGATGAGCACTGGCCATACCGCTAACACCGCGCGCCATTTCTGCCTTTGACGCCATCAGGCCCTCGCTGCTATGACGTGAGCTACGCGCAACTTGTTGCCGATATTTTTTGGGGATGGGTAACGGATCGAGTTTGCAACGCAAATCAGGGCTATAGAAAAAAGCTGAAGAGAATCGCTCAGATGACGCGGCGTTACGCACTCGATGCGGCGTTGCGATGAAGTAGTTTTGGGTCATTATTTGCAATAGTTCGCCCATGTTGACCACCAAACTACCGGCAACAGGCGCCACCGAAAACCAACTATTGTCGTTGGCTTGCGCCTCTAATCCGGAGTTTTCATCCTGCAACAACAAGGTCAAGAAACCAGAGTCCTTGTGCACCCCAACGCCCTGGCCACCCGCAACCGTTTTAGGGTAACGAATTAACTTCAAATAGGGTGACGGCGAGCGTCCAAACACTTGTTCGATATGGTCTTCAGCAAGCCCCAG
>CBDTWQ010000252.1:0-3519 GCA_965364115.1 uncultured Gammaproteobacteria bacterium
GTAGGTGCCCAACGCTCAAAGCGTATCGACGGAATTAGATCTTGAAGGAGGCTCATGCTGTTCTTAATTGCCGTTTACTGATGATTAATTCTAGTTCAGTTTGCGCCGAGAAAACTAGTTTTCGGCGGATCAATGCGAGATCAATCGCGGTGCATCTAATCTAGCGCGCGCGAGCAGTGAAAACAAGGTTTTCGGCGACAGCCTTAGAGTACTAGAGCCTGATTACTGAGTCGGAAACCAGCAAGTTGCGGTTAACCCAGTGGTGATTTCTAAGTCGCTAGAGAGCCAATCATTCTCTAGGGCTGCGAATATCCCACTTCTGCGGTGAAGTTTATCGTGGTGTCATCGTAGTTCAGTGACGATTTGAGTTCTTGCCAAACCGATTCGGAGTTGATCACCCGTTGATGGTCGTATTGTTTGGTCACTAGCAGCCTAGTGAGGGGGCAGCGTGCGGAAAATGCGATTGAATCGGCAACCGGGCTTTGCTGGTCAGATTCATCATGCACGATCACCGCATGGTCGCTGTAATCTTCGAGCCGCTCGGTCAGCTCCAGTTTTGCTAGGTCGCGCTGATAAACGCTTGAAAAACGACTGGTGTATTGGCTCACCAACTCGCTTCCGAGTTGAAGTTGCACCAGTCGTTTCAAGAAAAAACGTTTGTAGTTGAACACCGGTGCAATCAAAAAAAGTGGCACCTTTCTCAACAAGGCGGAACTGGCGTTGCCAATTGCAATGCATCCGGTGGAATGCCCAACTAGGGCGGCAACTTCTTCGTTGGGTAGATTCTTAACATAATTGATGATGTGGTTAGTGGTTGTGATCGTTTGCGCCAGCGTGGCCGGTTTGGGGTCGCTTAGGCCATGACCAAAATGATCGAACGAGATTGAACTGAAACCACAGTGGCTTAGACCCCGCATCAACGCAAAGAACTGATGACCGCCACCGCCCCAGCCATGGTTGAAAATCACGCAAGGCCCGACGCCAATTTGGTAGACTTGGATCACCCCGTCGCGGGTGCGCAGATTAAACTGTTCAAACCCTTTCGGCAGGCTGAAGGTTCGTTGCTTGTGGGCATTTGGAATCAATAACCGAGATTCGATTTTGTCGTTGCTTCTTTTCGGAAACAGTTTGAATAATAAGCGATCCTTTGTTTTTTTGGCGCGGGCCAGCAGTTTAGCAACGGTAGGATGGGTAAAGAGAAGCGATGCTTTTTCCACGCCTGTTCTCGATTGTTAAGTCAGTGTGAATAGTAACGCTTATCCCCGCAAAATCGATTCAACAACGCGGTAAATAGTTCGCTTATCGTCCTCAAAGCGGTGGAATTTATGATGACGAGTGATCGTATAAGCTTGAATCTTAAGCGTTTTTCTCGGCGAGAAAAACCAGCTGGGAACAAATGATTGCAGAACCAAGGGGACGAATAAGCGCGACAGCGATCAGAGCCTAGCCAGTTCGAAATTGGCGGGTTGACGGTAACCCGTGGTAATCCCACGGGTGTTGACGATGGGCATTCGACAGCGCTCCGCGAGTTGCACCACTTCATCTGAACTGAGCGCCTTCAGCGATTGAAGTGCCGCTAACACCGCCACTTCGGCCGCTTCTCGAGTGCCGTCGTCAATCTTGAGGGCAAGGCCAAGCCCTTGTTCTCGAAGTGTGGCGGTGTAAACCCCATCGGCGCCGGTTTTAATCAACACACGCCGACCGGTTAGTTGCATCACCTCGGTGCACAATCGTCCGGCTCCGGCAATCATATAAGGGTGGCTGGCAATCGCTTGGTTGATCCAGTCGACCGCGTCGGCGCGGTGTGCGGGTAGGTCATCGGGCACTGCCATTCTCGCAAAGGCAGTCGCCATTGAGCGCAATGGCATCGCAATCACTGGAATCCCACAACCATCAAGGTTCCAAGGAAGACGCTGGATGTCAACATCAGCCATTTCACCAAGCGCTGCCATCCAACGTTGCTGCACTGGATGCTCGCGGTCGATGTAACCGCTAATCGATTCATTGAGAAAACGCGCGGTTGCCAGCATACCGGTATGTTTGCCCGAACAGTTATTGTGGATTCGGCTGGGCGCTGCGCCGCGTGAGGTGAGTTGATTCGCCGCGGTTAATGCGAGCGGTGCATGCGCCCCGCATTCCAGGGCAGTCTCGTCAAGGTCGAGTCGGCGCAGCCAACCAGCCGCGACTTCGGTATGCGCAGACTCGGCGTTGTGAGAGGAGCAGGCCAACGCTAACTCAATGTCGCTAGTTTCAAAATGTCGAGCCGCGCCGCTTTCAACCAACGGCAAGGCCTGCAGGGCCTTGATCGATGACCGAGGATAGACCAATGCTTCAAGGTCGCCACAGCTATAAATCAGCCGACCGCGAGGGTCGCACACCGCAATGCTGCCGCGATGACGATTCTCAATCACTTCGCCACGCAGGCAATTAACTAAAACCGGATTACTCATCGATCGAGCTCGGTGCGGCGATGAATATAGCGTGAGTTCTAAGGATAATTTTGCACATAGTTGTTGAATCGAACCTAAAAAGAAAATTGAAAACTCTGGCGTTAAGTTGTTTGAGTCGGCTTGGTTTTTTGAATCGTGATCAAAGCGACACCGATGATCGCCAAGGCCCCACCAAATGCAATTTTAACGCTTAGTGATTCATCGAGAAAGAAAATTCCACCCAGCACAGAAGTGACGGGCAGTAATAGCAAAAAGGGCATCACTTGATTGATTTTATAACGCCCCAGCAATCGATACCACAAGCCGTAGCCAAAGGCCGTCATGATCAAACCGAGGTAAGCGACCGCGCCCCAAGCGGCGATTGGAGCCGTTTGTATTTGCTGCAGCTGATCTCTCTCGAATATGAATGAAGTCAAAAACAACTGCGGCGCAGCGAAGAGGGCAATGCTGGAGATCAACCTAAAACCACCCAGATCGCCTAGTTTCTTGATCATGATTTGGCCAACCGCCCAGGTGAAAGCGCCGGCGATGACCAGCATCGCGTAGGGCAGGCGGCCGGATAACCGGGGTTCGCCTAAGATCAATAATGCACCGATAAACGCGACCACAATTCCGCATGCTTGTCTGGGTGAGATTCGATCACCAAGCAACAACCAGGCTAACAGCAGCCCGAAAGGCACTTCGAGTTGAACCAGCAGCGCGGCGGTTGAGGCATCGATGCCACGAACGCCATTGAATGTCAGGCTATATTGCAATGCGGCGCTGATTAGCGAGATCCAAAAAAGTTGTTTGAACAAGCCGGGAGGCGGGCGAAAGAACCAAAGCAGGCAGCAGGCGGTGAGGCTAAAGCGCAAGGCCATCAGCAGAATCGGCGAGAAATGCGACATGGCCGCCTTAGCGACGATAAACCCCATGCCCCAGATCACCGCAACCAAAATGGCGCCGCCAATATCAATCGGTTTCATTGATTCGGCCGCGAATGGGAGACTTGAAAGAAAACAATCGACATCATTAATCTCAGCTAGATCGACAACTTATTCGCTCAATTTATTCAGCCAAAGCATCGAGC
>CBDTWQ010000253.1:0-3497 GCA_965364115.1 uncultured Gammaproteobacteria bacterium
GCTCAATCTTCGCTGAGGAGTGACTATACTTGGCCACAAGCTTCTAAAAATTTGAACCGCATGAATGTAACCCCCTATTTAAAACTGCTGGCTGATAAAGGCGGCTCAGATTTGTATTTTTCCACTGGCGCTCGACCTAGCGCAAAGTTCAACGGCCAACTAATGCCAGTGAGCAAAAACACCGCTGCCCCCGGATGGGTTGGCGCGCTGGCTAACGAAATCATGAACGACAAGCAAAAAGCAGAATTTCAAGAAATTCCTGAAATGAATCTGGCGATGACCTTGCCTAATATTGGCCGATTTCGGATCAATATTTTCAAACAACGCGGTGAAGTTTCGATGGTCATTCGTAATATTTTGACTGAGATTCCCAACAAGGATGATCTCGGCTTGCCTGATGTGTTGTCAGAAATCATCATGGCTAAGCGCGGTTTGATTTTGTTTGTCGGCGGCACCGGTTCGGGAAAATCAACCTCGCTGGCGGCCTTGATTGACCATCGCAACACGCATTCAAAAGGGCACATCGTTACGATCGAAGACCCAGTTGAGTTCATTCACCCACATAAAGGCTGCATCGTCAACCAGCGTGAAGTGGGCGTCGACACCCTGTCTTTTGAAGATGCGTTAAAGAACACTTTGCGGCAAGCGCCAGACGTCATTCTGATTGGCGAAATTCGAGATCAAAAAACCATGGAACACGCCCTCGCTTTTGCTGAAACGGGTCATCTCGCGATCTCGACCTTGCATGCCAATAACGCTAACCAAGCTCTCGATCGAATCATCAATTTTTTCCCCAAAGACCGGCACGAGCAACTACTGAGCGATCTTTCAATCAACTTAAAAGCATTCGTATCTCAGCGACTGATTCCGACGGTTGAAGGCAAACGCTGCGCGGCGATTGAGATTCTGCTGAATTCGGGCCGCGTCGCCGATTTAATCAAGGCCGGTGAGGTAACCGAGATTAAGGAGATCATGTCTAAGTCAGAAGGGATGGGCATGCGAACCTTTGATTCGGCGCTTTATCATCTTTATCAAGATGGTATAATTTCCCTTCAAGAAGCACTCAAAAATGCTGACGGCGAGAACAATCTGCGGTTGCGAATCGAACTTGGGGAGAAAGGCAAGCGAACAGAAAAAAGTAATCAGAGTGATCAGTTCGATGGCCTCTCAATGGTCGATCGAACCGACATAGAACTGCCAGAAGAAGACGAAGCCGATGAGGGTTATTCGGTTTTCCAACCGCAGCTGAAAGATGAAGTCCGTAATACTCAGCAACCCAAAAAACCAGCTTAAAGCGTGAATTCAATTGTGATGCCCTAATCGACTAAAACGGCCAAAACAGCTAGAACAGCACTGACAACACCCCCCAATGAGTAGACCGAGTTAGGCCTACTCAGCCAAGCAAAAGACCATCAGAAGAAACATCGGTTTTTCAACCGCGATATCTCGAGAACCAGGAAACAGTCAACGAGACTCAGGCTGTGGTTCACTAGACCTTGAAGAAGGCGACCTGATGATTCAGCTCATCGTTTTTAGACGATGAATTTGCACAATTAGTGGCTGTACTAATACCATTCTCGAGAATTGATTTGGTGAGGTCATTGATCGCGGTAATGTTATCTGAAACACCTTTAGCAAAATTAGATTGCTCGTTGACCTCATCCACCACTTCCGTATTGTTATTGGCAACTTGCACCATATGCTTAACGATCTGCGATAACGACTGCTGGACTTGATTAATCTGTGACGCTGAACGCGATACATCCCTCTGACTCTCTTCCAATGTGTGTGCTGCGTTTTGCGCACCGCTTTGCAATTCTTCGATCATCGTTTTAATTTCCTTGGTGGAAGTCCTTGTCCGACTCGCCAGCGTTCGCACTTCGTCTGCCACCACCGCGAAGCCCCGGCCTTGTTCACCAGCACGAGCCGCTTCGATCGCGGCGTTCAGCGCCAGCAAATTGGTTTGCTCCGCAATGCCCTCTATGACGCCCACCACCGAACCAATGCTTTCTGACTGATTTCGCAAGCTTGATATGACCTCTTCTGATTCTTGCATTTTATTGGTCAATGAATTGACCGCATCTACCGCATCCTTGGCAACACCATTGGCTGTTTCAGCTTCAGATTTAGCATCATGAGTGAACCCAGCGAGTCCTTCAGCCGATTCCGCCATTCGGCCGAGTCGATCTGACATGGCATACACAGAGCCATTGGCTTGATCGAGTTTTGATGACTGTTTATTGAGCAAGTTCTTGTTCTCATCTGCAGCTTCTCGGGCAGCTCCGAGCGACACTCGAACCTCTCCAGCAGAGGTCACAATGTTGCTCATCAGCTTTTGCAGTTTTTCAATAAACGCGTTGATATGCGAAGCCAACTCGCCCAACTCATCATTCGATTTAATCTCAAGTCGCTGGGTTAAATCACCTTGACCATTCGCTAAGTCATTAGTAATAAGACTCAGCTTTCTCATTGGCGCACTAAACATACTCTTAATGATCAAAAAAGTGGCAATCGTAATAGTCAAGGTTGCCAGAATCGAAATCAGGATAGCTACGATTCCGCTTTCGAAAACAAACTCACTGATTTGATGGTTCGAAAACGCCATCACCAGAAAACCGACTTCGGAACCCTTTTTCCCACTAAATACTTTTTGCACTACCAAGGTATGACTTTCAACTTCCTCTACTAGCGAGTTTTTAGATAAGGTCGAATTGATCAACTCGGGCAGTCTGGATTTCAGGTCTATAGTCGTAAGACTTTGGTGTTCGAATTCGGTTAGGATAACCCCGCTCTTATCGGTCGTTATGATATTTGAAACATCGGCCTCTGCAGACTCGACAAATTTCTCGTAGGCTTTGGTGATCACTGCTGATTTTTTCCAACGAACCGCACCGCTGATGTTTTCGGACATCAATGCAGTCACTGCCAGTCGACTTCTGCCTTCCATGTTTTGCAAACCATCTCGAAGTGTCACCCACTCGAATGCGACGAGTAACGAAAAACTCAGCACCACCACCAGCACCAGTGAGAACAACAATTTTGTAGCAATACTGAATTTCAATAACATCATTCTTTCCTTAACTAACTATTTAAGACGGCCCATAATTAGCCACGTACGAGTAAACAACTTAGAGCGCGTCTACATTAATACCAATCGTGACCGCACCGATCACACGGCCGTCTTCAACCACCGGCAAACTTAATTGCACCTGCAATTGCTGACTCGATTCATCCATTTCCACCTCACCAATGTGAATAGCTTTCGCCCCTGCTTGATAGGTTTTTTGCCATTTAGCTTCGTCGCCCTGCCAATAATCCGATGTGACGTCGCTTTGACCTACATTCAAGCCCACCGAATCCATTATAAAAATCTCGGTATAGGCCCCGGCTGACTTTTCTTTAACGGTGCTGAGATAACTAGATAAACGAGACGACAAAACTTTGTTGATCAGGGGTCGACGAGAAGCTGAAGTCTCTGCTCGCCATTGCTTGTCGAG
>CBDTWQ010000254.1:0-3497 GCA_965364115.1 uncultured Gammaproteobacteria bacterium
CTCAAAAAATCATGGTTGCCCTCGACGGCAGCGACGGTGGACAACGGGCCCTCGCTGCTGCCATAGAACATGCTCGGTTAACCAGTTCAAGTCTTGTCATGACCTATATCATTGATTGGACGCCCTATAGTTTTCACACGCCGGAAGAACTCGAACAGCGACATCAAAGACGAGAGTCTGAAATTCAACGCGCCAATGATTCAATCTTAATGCCCAACATTGGCGTCGTTGAAGCCGCTGGCATTAAGCTTGAAACCTTAGTTCGTCACGGGCGGATTGCTGAAACCCTGATCGACCTAACCAAGGAATTTAATATCAGCCAAATCTATATCGGAAAGCGCGGTGAATCACGCGTCCATACGATGATTTTCGGCAGCGTGACGGCCGCGCTAATTCAAACTTCGACGGTGCCAGTGACTGTAGTGCCCTAAACGTACAACGATCCTAAACAAAAAAATAAATTCAACGGAGCTTACCTAATGAAACAACTATTATTCACACTCGCTGTCATGATCAGCGGTCTAAGCAATGCAAAGGCCGGCATTGATGAAGCGATTAACTCGGCAACCGCCCCGATCGCATCGCTGATTGGCCAAATCGTTTTCTTTAAAATTCCCATCTTTGGCGCACAACTACCGGTCGTCGTGCTGTGGTTGGTAGTTGGCGCGGTGTTCTTTACGTTTTATCTAGGTTTTATCAACCTGCGGGGTTTTAAGCATGCGATAGAGTTGATTCGCGGCGATTATTCCGATCCGAATAGTCACGGTGAAGTATCTCATTTTCAAGCGCTCGCAACCGCGGTGTCAGGCACCGTTGGCATTGGTAATATCGGCGGGGTTGCAGTCGCAGTTACGGTCGGTGGAGCGGGCGCCACTTTTTGGTTGATCTTGGCCGGCTTTCTAGGCATGTCGACCAAGTTCGTTGAATGTACGCTCGGCGTTAAGTATCGAAAGGAATTTGATGATGGGCATGTTTCGGGTGGCCCAATGTATTACCTGCGCCAAGGGTTCACTGATCGTGGGATGGCTGGGTTTGGCAAATTCATGGGAACATTCTACGCCATAGGCATCTTTATCGGCGCACTCGGAATCGGCAATATGTTCCAATCGAATCAAGCCTATGTGCAGCTGAACGGTGTTTCGGGCGGAGCACTCGACGGTCTCGGTTGGCTGGTAGGTTTGATTCTCGCAGCAGTGGTTTTTTCTGTGATTGTCGGCGGCATCAAGTCGATCGCCCGGGTCACCGAGAAAGTGGTACCTTTCATGGCGGTCTTTTATTGTTTGTTCGCAATTATCGTGATCTTGATGAATATCGGCAGCTTGCCACAGGCTATCGCTAATATATTCACCGGTGCCTTCACCGGCGAAGGCGTGGTAGGTGGCGCACTCGGCGCAATGATCATCGGTTTCCAACGAGCCGTATTTTCGAACGAAGCGGGTATCGGTTCGGCATCTATCGCGCACGCAGCGGTCAAAACTGATGAGCCGGTCACCGAGGGGATTGTTTCATTACTCGAACCTTTCATCGATACCATCGTGATCTGCACCATCACTGCGTTGGTGATCGGAACAGCTCAAGTAGCGGACCCCAATTTTGCCGGCGCTGCCCAAGGCGTCGCGATGACCTCAGCAGCGTTCGAACGCGAATTCTCTTGGTTCCCGATTCCTCTCGCATTTGCCGCGTTGTTGTTCGCCTTTTCGACCATGATTTCCTGGTCTTATTATGGACTTAAAGGATGGACTTATTTGTTTGGTGAAGGCGAAATGGGCCAAACTATATATAAGCTGATCTTTTGTGCTTTCGTCGCACTCGGCTGTATGGTACAACTCGGACCAATCCTCGATATCTCGGATGCGCTGGTCTTCCTGATCTGTGTGCCCAACATTCTTGGCCTCTACTTCTTGGCGCCGATCGTAAAACGCGAGATGGACTCGTATTTCGCGAGAATCGCAAGCGGTGAAATCAAAAAGTTCAAGTAAGCCCTCAAAAACTAGAACTTAGCAACACCAAGCCCATGAACTCAAGTTCATGGGCTTTTTTATCTGGGACAGTATACCTATTAAATCGGTAACGATTTAATAGGTATACTGTCCCAAGTCTTCAAGTCTCAATACTAATTACCCAAAACCCGATGTCTAAAAAGAACCTGACCTTACTGGCTATCTGCCAAGGCCTGATGCTTTCATCCACCTCGCTGACAATTGCCACGGCAGCGCTGGTCGGGGTCTCGCTGTCGCCGAATCCGGCGTTGGCAACGCTGCCGCTTGGATTGCTGTATCTAGTCGTGATGATCACCATGCTGCCGGCTTCATTTCTGATGAAACGGCACGGACGACGCGTTGGTTTCGCCCTTGGTGGCGTTGCTGGCATCCTATCCGGTTTAACTTCGGCCTATGGAATCTATAGCCACAGCTTCAGCATTTTTTGCGCGGGGACTGCGGGTTTTGGCGTGGCCAGTGGATTTGCTCACTACTATCGTTTTGCGGCGACTGAACTAGTCGATGATGCCTACAAAAGCCGCGCCATATCCTGGGTGCTCGCAGGCGGCCTAGTCGCGGCATTCATTGGACCTAATGTTGGTCGTCTAACCCATGAGATTCTACCCGACGCTCTTTTTTCAGTATCCTATCTGGCGATCGCTTTGTTTTGCCTAGGCATTGTAATCATTCAGATTTTTATTCGAATTCCATTGCCGAGCCAAGAAGAACAACAAGGTCAGGTGCGTCCGTTAAGGATTATTTTGTCGCAACCTATTTTTCTGGTGGCGGTGTTCTGTGCGATGATTGCCTACGGCACGATGAACCTTCTGATGACCTCAACGCCACTAGCGATGAATCATTATGGGATGAATTTTAGCGATACCGCTTTCGTGATCCAGTGGCACATTGTTGGCATGTTTGCTCCATCGTTTTTCACCGGCAGTCTTATCCATCGATTCGGTGTACTGACGATCATGTTCACCGGCGCTGTTATCTTAGTCGTCTGTGCAATCGTCGCCTTAAACGGCCAACTCTATTCGAATTTTTTAGTGGGGCTACTGTTGCTAGGCGTCGGTTGGAATTTCCTTTATATTGGGGGCACCACATTACTCACTGAAGTCTATCTTCCAGCCGAAAAAAGCACCATCCAAGGGATCAACGAATTCATTATTTTTACGGCGACAGCTTGCACCGCTTTGTCATCAGGCTACTTGCACCACAACCTTGGCTGGGAAAGACTCAATCAATATACGATTCCAGTGGTTATTTTCGCCGCCACGGCGATCGCATTAATGGGGCTAAAACGCCGACGCGTCAGCGCACTAAACGCTTAAAGTGGGACAGTATACCTATTTAAATAAGCACGCTGTCACTCTTTGCGACCACTTTGAGATATTTAAATAGGTATACTGTCCCACTTTGAATTTAACGGCTCTCTAGGCTAATCACGCCATTGGTTTCAATCGTGATCAGGGCATCTTGGTTGATTAGATCAAATTGATTAATCGGTAGATGCAA
>CBDTWQ010000255.1:0-3487 GCA_965364115.1 uncultured Gammaproteobacteria bacterium
AGTGCGCCAAGCGAAGTATAAGGTTCAGAAATGCCCAGCCCGAGGAAGGATATAAAACTCTCGGTGAGGATCAGTTCAGGAACCAGCAATGAAGCATAGACGATCACAACGCCTAGCAAATTAGGCAGTATGTGCCGCACTATAATCAGCCATTCCGGCACACCGCCGGCGCGCGCCGCTTCAATAAATTCACGGTTTTTTAATGCCATGGTTTGGGCCCGAACGATGCGCGCCATGGTGAGCCAAGACACAGCCCCCAATGCGATGAAGAGTGCAGTGAAGGAACGGCCGACCACGACGAGTAATAATATGACGACTAGGGTCGCGGGGATGGCAAGCATGACATCGACAATGCGCATCATCAGCCCATCGATGCGGCCACCAAAGTAACCGGCGACCACGCCCCAAAAAGTGCCCAGAATCAAGGCCATTGCCGTCCCGATCAAGCCGACCATAAGTGACGTGCCGGTGGCTTGGATAGTGCGTGAATAGAGGTCTCGCCCAAGCTGGTCAGTGCCAAAATAGTGCCCGCTTTCCAACGAAGGCACACCGAGAACGGCCACATCGCCAAGGGTTACCCAATCAATCTCTTCGTTGTTCCACTGTGCGACAAATGGGCCGAGAAGCACAAACAGCATGATTAAGGCTAGAAGAATCAAACAGGCGATCGCCGCTTTATTGCGAAAGAAACGATCCTGCGCATCACGCATCAACGAACGACCGCGCAGATCAGCGAAGTCTTTGACGTCTGACGCCAATGCTTCAATTTTTTTCGAGCGACCTAAAATATTAAACCCTTATCTTCGGATCAAACCAAGCGTAAGCGAGGTCGGTGATCAAATTGATTAGCACGGTCAACCCTCCATAGAGAATCGTGACGCCGAGCAACACCGCATAGTCGCGGGTTAAGGCTGAACTGACGTATGACTTGCCCAGCCCGCCGGTGGAGAAATAGATATCGACAAACACCGAGCCGGTCAGCACATAGACAAACACCGGCCCCAAATATGAGATTACCGGCAACAGGGTTGGCTTCATCGCATGCCGCCAAATAATGATCCGTTCTGGCAGCCCCTTAGCTCGGGCCGTTCGAATGAAATTAGAATTCAACACTTCTAACAGAGAGGAACGTGTGATCCTGGTGATCGAGCCGATGTAGGAAGTGGAAAGTGCAATCACCGGCATAATCAGATATTGCCATTGGCCGCCATTCCAGCCACCGCCAGGCAACCAGCCAAGCCACAGGGTGAAGGTCAAAATCAGGATCGGCCCCATAATGAAGTTGGGCAATGCTTGCGCAATGATGCCTAAACTCACCGCCAGATAATCGAGCCACGAGTTGTGCCGAATCGCTGCGATGACGCCAAGCAACACGCCAAACGTAGTTGCAACCACAAAGGAGAGCGAGCCATAGGTCAGTGAGATTGGCAGGCCTTGCGCAATGATCTCATTGACATCACGATCTTTAAAAACAAAGGAAGGCCCAAAATCAAAGTGCAAAACAATGTTACTCAGATATCGCCAAAGCTGTTCCCAAAGAGGCAGGTCAAGGCCATATCGAGCCTCGATGTTGGCGAGCACTTCAGGCGGCAGCGGGCGTTCGCTGGTGAATGGGCCACCGGGTGCCAGATGCATTAAAAAGAAGCAGGCAATGATGAGGATTAAGATCGTCGGGATCGCCACTAACAATCGACGAGTGATATAACTAAGCATGGGGAATCAACAATCGGTCCGCTTCGATCACCTGAAACGAACCGATGATTGGTTACTCTGCGATCTTATACAGGTCTTTCGAATACCATTTCTGTTCGACGTTGTTCACCGGCCAGTTGCCAACGTCACTGTCCATCATGTAAACCCCGGCATAATGGTAAAGCGGAATGACCGGCATCTCAGCGGCAATAATCTCCTCAACTTTGGTATAGAGGCTTGCAGCAGAGGTGCTTAATTTTGCTCGTTCTAGCAGCGCATCAAGTGTCTTATTTTTGAACTTGCCATCGTTATAACCTGACTCGCTATCAAGCAGGTCGAGAAAGGTTGATGCTTCGTTATAATCGCCACACCAAGCTCCGCGAGCGAGCTCGAAATCTTGATTGCCGCGTGTTTCAAAAAAGACTTTCCACTCCATATTAGCCAAGTTGGCTTTAACCCCTAGCTTTTGCTTCCACATCTGGCTCATCGCAATCGCAACTTTCTTATGCGCTTCCGAGACGTTGTACATCATATCAAAAGTCAGTGGATTATCGGCACCAAAACCGGCTTCGGCCAGCAGTGCATTGGCCTTAGAGTCACGCTCTGATTGGCTCATGTCGGCCATTGCTGTGGCGGGTGGAGTAAACCCTGCAACCGCTGCTGGAGTGAAGGTGTAGGCTTCCGGCTGGCCACCAGCCAGCACGTTCTGAGTCAGGATCTTGCGATCAATTGCCAGCGACAAAGCTTGGCGAACCCGAACATCTTTAAAGGCTTTAGGCCCGGAATCACTCAAATTGAAGGTGTAGTAATAATTGCATAACCGAGGAAAACTAATCGCCTCTTTTGGGTGTGCTTTTTTGAGTCTGGGGAACTGCCCAGCGGGCACATCGGTGAGGTCAAGTTCGCCTGCTAAATAGCGCGTTAACGCGATGTTTTCGTCGTTGATGATAAGCCCAACGGTTTTATCAATGGTGGTGTTTTTGTTGTTCCAATACATCGGGTTGCGTTCGCGCACCGAGCGCTCGTTGGGCAAATGCTCGGTCAAAATATAAGCGCCATTGGAAACAATGTTTTCAGGCTTAGTCCACTTTTTGCCATACTTTTCGATCACCGCTTTGGGCGCTGGAAATGTCGTGCCGTGGGTCGTCATTTGGGCGAAGTAGGGCAGTGGCGCTGTTAGTGTGGCTTCAAAGGTCAAATCGTTTATCGCTCGAACACCGAGTGATTCTTTGGGCATTTCACCTTTAATGATAGGCCCCGCGTTCTTCAATGACATGAGTTCGATAAACCACTGGTAGGGTGACGCCAGTTCAGGGTCGGCGGCACGTTGCCAGGCGTAAACGAAGTCATGGGCGGTCACCGGTTCGCCGTTCGACCATTTGGCATTGTCACGCAAGCTGAAGGTGTAAACGGTGTTGTTGTCATTCACCGTATAACCCGTGGCCACTCCAGGCACCAGGTTACCCGCGGCGTCTTGGCTCATCAGCCCCTCGAATAAGTCGCGAACTAGGTTCGCCCCAGCTGTGTCTTCGACCACTTGCGGATCGACTGAGCTGAATTCATCGAGCATTCGATAAGTAAAAGTTTGGTCTTCGGCTAGTTTCACACCAGCCGGAACTTGTGAAGCCGCGGTGGCTGAATTGATGAGCAAAGCGTTGCTCACGAAGACGCACAGAATTAATTTTTTGGTATAGGTCATTCGCTTTCTCCTGAGGAAGTGGCCAAGACGATGGTAGTGACTTGGGACAGTATACCTATTAAGGCGAAAATGCCTTAATAGGTATACTGTCCCACT
>CBDTWQ010000256.1:0-3486 GCA_965364115.1 uncultured Gammaproteobacteria bacterium
AGGTGCGTTGATTTAGGTGCGTTTATTTAGATAGGTTGATCTAGATAGATTGATCTGGGCGCATCGAATGCGCGAAACTGATTATTCCCACTCAAGCTCGGTATAGGCCCGCGTGACATTGCCCGGATGCTGGTCGTCGAACAAGCGCCAATGCTCACGTTCAGTCAAAGCCACCGACTCGACAGCATCAGAGAGTCGTTGATTATTAGCGATAGATCGCCGGGTATCTTGCAGCAGCAGCGTGAGATAGCGCTTTTGCGGCAGCGCAACCGTCGCCCAAGTTCCAGGTAAGCCGTGCCCGGGGATGACCAGATCGGGTTGCAGAACCGCGAGGTCCTCCATTACGCCCAACCATCCGGTCAGACTGCCATCTAGCGAAGGAATGCGATCGGCAAATATCAGATCGGAAGCCCACAAGATCCGGCTAGAACTGTCAAAAACCGACAGGTCGTTATCGGTATGCGCGGTCGGATGGGCTCGAACGATCAAGCTACGCCCGCCAAGATCAATCCGTAATTCGTCCTCAACCGGCTGATTTGGCTGCAGCGACACCGCGAGGTTTTTATCGGCGAACATAGTCTGATATTGATTCCGATAAAATGTGCCACGTTGAACCAGCGCACGTGCATAGTTTTTATGGGCCACAACCTGCTGTGCACCGACAAAAGCGCTGCTGCCGAAAATATGGTCGGGGTGTAAGTGAGTTAAAATAACATGCGAAACAGGAAGATCGGTCTTCTCTCGGATGGCGGCTAGCATCGCGCTCCCTGCGGCGGGGCTGCCTCCAGGGTCGACCACCGCCACCGATTCGGTGCCGATAATAAATCCAGTGTTGGCAATGTCGCCAACCGTGTTCAATGTCAATGCCTGGTGTTTACCCAAACGCAAATAATGGCCTGGCGCTATTTCGAGAAACTCATGATTCGCTGCTTCACTCTGCGCAACCGGTACAAGACCCGCGGCAATAACTAACAGCAACCAAGGCATAATGTCTTGCCTGATGCGATCGAACCAACGCTCAAAAGAAATCATTTCGCTACTCTGATCATGACAAAAGGCCTGTGGTACAACTACTCGGGGTAATAACTGCCAAAGTTATCGTTGCCAAGGCATTCTCGAATCACACCTAGCGGCAAAAAAACGATGCGATGGCGCCATCATAGCGGAACAACCAGCGTGAGAACCAACCACCAGATCGATAATAGTACTCCTCACAGTTGCCCAACACCATGCAGCTTAGGTTACTATACAGTGCTTCGCTATCGGGTTGCAGACCCGCAGCTATCTGGGAGAGTTAAATGTTGTCGATGATACAAGTCAGATTTTTCGGTCGCAGGACCAAAGTTGCTGGGCGGGTTTCCGCAACCAAGCTTGGGCTAAGCTGGCTTGGCCTGCTTGTCGTATCTGGCATGGCGCATGGGTTTGAGAATCTGAACGCTGCGCAAAACCTGGTGTACAACACCGCACATCTATCCAATACCGAATCAGGACAGCAAATTCGCTATCAATACCAGGGTCAAACGGCATCCAACGAGCCAATCGACGACCGGGTTTTACTGTCGATCACCAAGGCCTATGCCGACGAGCGACGAGATGTAACTGTGGATTTTTTAAGCGACGAGCAACATGTGATATTTCCCGATTTTCCAGGTTTCCGAGGCAACCCCGTCATCATCACAATGCTCGAACATATCGCCCAAAGCTTCGGCAAAGAGACTGGCGGTGGGGTGTTGTATTTCCGTAATCGGATTCGTGACTCACTGGCCCATAAATCGACTCGGGTCGAAACGGTCAAGAGCAGCTATCAGGACCTAGCCATCGACGCCAAGCAGATTCGATTCACACCCCTTGCGGACGATACCAATCTAAAACAAAACCCTGAATACGGCGCCGCCGTTTTTTCAATTACCTTGAGCGATCAAGTGCCCGGGGGTGTTGTCAGCGTCACTGCCGAATCGAGACAAAACGATCTTATCCATTTTAAACGCGTCATCAGCGTCGATTAGTCAAAGGACCAACCCATGAGCAATATCTTATGAACAACAGCGCAAAAACTATTCTGTTAATAATCGGCCTGGTGATGACGCCCTTTTTGTCTACCAGCCAATTGTCTGCCAATCAATTACCCATTAAACAAACCGATGTCGATAAAAACGAATTTCCGACTGCCGTACTCGCGGATTATGTGTTGGGTTGCATGGTCGCAAATGGCAACACCATGACGTCACTACACCAGTGCTCTTGCAGCATTGATTTCATCAAATCACGAATGGCCTATGCAGAGTTCGAAAAAGCTCAGACCATCATGCAGGTCCAGCTCGATCAGGGTCAGCGCGGCATATTCTACCGCGATTCGAATTGGGCCAAACAACAGATCGATAGACTGAAAGGCCTGCAGGCTGAATCGACCTTGCGTTGCTTCTAATTCGTGCGTTTGGCTAGAACGCTGGAATCGGTAGCCAAAGACTTTTCAAAACGATTGCCTTTAGAATCTTCGGCGTAGACCAGCATCTCAGTGGTCGATTGCGGTAAATCGGGGCGCGGCGTGAAATTGAGGCGAACCACCGGGTTCTCACTCATCGAGAAATTGGTGTCGATATCGATGAGCTGCGAACCGTTCAAATCTGCGGCGATTTTATGCACAAAAAATGCAGGTATGTAGTTCCTCGAAACTTGATCAAATTGCATCCCGGAATTGTTGGGATGGCTGATCTTAATGATTGCTTCACTGGTGCTCGTATCGCCGTCTTCAATTGAATTCAGCTTGACTTGCATTTTACCGGCGCGCGCCATCGCCGCGTCCATGTCGGCCATTGCCGGTGCCGAGCAACCACCCGCCGCCTTGATAAAGCGCGTCGTCATATGCAACGAACCATCAGACAGTTCTGCGACCGCTCGAACATGAGTGTACTCATTAATTCTGATCCGAGTTTCGAGCGAGTTCCAATCGCTTGCCGCTTCGTGCAACTTGAAGACGCCCGCCAGCGGAACCGGGTTCTTGTCGACGATCAAATGCACCTGATTGATTCGAAGATTTGGGTCCAGCGCTTTGATCACGATGGGCACCGTAGCTGCATCGTGCGCCCGCTTCGGAGCGACCATCGAAATGACTTCGTCACCAGATGAAATAGGACGATCCCCAAAAAACATCGATTGCAGTTCGGCCCAACGCTCGTCATTGGCATAGGCGTTACTGCCAACGGCCATCGTCATTGTCGCCACAGCAAGCAACAGAAACTTAACCGCGTGGCCGGAATTCTTAATTGAAGTTGATTTAGAATCCACGAGATTTGCTCCGCAAAATTAACGCACTTAACGTAAGATACTAGCAAAAAATGGCACCGATTTCACCAAATTCTAAGAACCACTAGTCCGTTGAGCATTGAGTGTGTCGAGTGCATCACTGATTTGCTGGGCTAGCTTCTCGACACCCTTTTGGGTCAGTTTCTTTTGTGGCCCTTTGATCTCGACCACAAAATCCGCGGC